>QLUC01000024.1 GCA_018725275.1 Bacillota bacterium
TGCAAATACTTTGTAGGAATTTATGCCATTTGTAAACATATTTTCCTCCGCCTTTTTTATATTCTATCAGCGCGCCCTATCAGCATAACCGTTTTCGTAAAGGAAAGAAATAAGTTCTAAAGAAAGGGGATGTGTTTGGCTACTCGCTGTTTGAGTTCGAATTCTACGGCCCAGTCGTAACCAACCACGCCTTCGATAAGGACAACCGTCAACTAAAGTAACACTAAAGAGTGGAAGGGCTATCGGCTATGCTTGCGACCTCCTGGGCCGTCTGCAGACGTCTATCATCAGTATGACAGCTACGCATGTTACGACTTATGCGTGCCAAAAGGGTACTGGCGCAGGTCTTACTACCAACGTGCTGCCGTCTATAACCAACACCGGCACTGTCACTAGCCACACCTACGACGACAATGGCAATATCTCAAGAAATGTTCAGGGTGACAACCACTGTCCGACGACACACATGCTGACAATGGACTTGACCTAATTCTTTGACATCGATACAATCGGAGTGCAGGCGAGCAAGCAAACTGCTGCAGTTCGTGGCAGTGATGGCGGGTGGGATTTGCCTTTTAAGGTTGCTGCAAGTAGTTGAAGGAACCACCGGAAACACAGTGCTGTTTGGGCAAAACGCGCCAAACAGCAATCACGCGAATAACGGAGCCTCGCAGTAGGAGTTTGACTAAGCCTCTAAGGGGGATAGGCTATGATTGAGGCCAAAGTAGTGCTAACCAATAAGCTAGGGCTCCATGCGCGCGCTGCGGCGCTCTTAACTACAACCGCAGCAAAGTTTGTCAGTACGGTGCATTTGCAGGGTAACAATAGGACCGCCAACGCCAAGAGCATCCTCATGGTGATGGCGCTGGGACTTACTGCTCAGTCAGAGCTACGCATTGCGGTGGATGGACTGGATGAAGACGAGTGCCTGCAGGCTCTCACCGACCTCATTGCCCATAAATTTTATGAGGAATAGCACAGAATGTAGAGCGCTACGCAGGCGGGAGGTTGCTGATGGATACTTTGCGGGGTAGGGGGATAGTGGCTGGCGTAGCCATCGGCAAGATTATGTTTCCCGTCAAGGCGTGGGACGCGTACCTTGCCCAGTACCAACAAGGGACGGTGGCCGAAGAGACCCAAAAGTACCACGCTGCTCATCGGCAGGCGGTACAAGGTATTGCCGATGCCGTTGTTAAGGCGAAAGCCACCGGTAGCACTGAGACAGCCACCATTCTGGAGGCTCACCAGAGCATTATCACCGATCCGGTCTTAGAAGAGAGCATTCTGGGCGGGATTAATAGTCGCGCGTCCGCTCCACTAGCGGTGAGGGCAGCCTGCGAAGAAATTGCCGCGATGTTCCTAGGGTTACAAGACCCTTACCTGCGCGAACGTGCGGCAGATATTAGAGATATTGGCAGTAAGATGGCGAGCCTGCTGCTGGCAGTTCCGGCCCTAGAATTTCCTGACGAAGCGACCATACTATGCGCTACGGAAATTGCCCCCTCCGTAGTTGCCAACTTGCCGGAGGACAAAGTTGTCGGGTTAATCCTAGGGCAAGGGAGCGAGACTACCCATGCCATCATCATGGCCAAGGCGCGGGGACTTGTGACGATTGTTGGCCTTGTAGAAGGACAGCTAGACAAGTTGACCGAGGGCACAACCGTCATCCTCGACGGCACAAAGGGTGAGGTCATCGTCGAGCCAACCCCGGCAGAGGTAGCCCATTATCAGGCCCTCGGGCATGAGCGGCAGGTGCTAGCGGCAGAGTATGCGCGTACCGCTGCCTGGCCCGCGAAGACAACAAATGGCAAGCGGATTATTGTGGCGGCGAACATAGGCAACCCATTGGAAATTGAGGCCGCGGTGCGGCATGGTTGTGAGGGCGTGGGCCTTTTTCGCACCGAATTCATCTTCATGGGTAGGGACAGTCTGCCCAGCGAGCAGGAGCAGTATGAGGCCTATGCCTATGTCGTCAAGAGGTGCCAGGAGCATCTCTGTGTCATTAGGACTCTAGACATAGGCGGCGATAAGCCCTTGCCCTATCTAACCATACCAAAAGAGGAGAACCCTTACCTCGGCTTAAGGGCCATCAGAATTTCTCTTCAGCGCCCCGATCTTTTCCTGACTCAAGTCAGAGCCATTCTCCGAGCGAGCGCTCATGGCAATGTGGCCTTGATGCTCCCGATGATCATCAACCAAAGTGAAATCGTGGCGGCCAAAAGGATTATCAATCGAGCTAAGAGTGAACTCTTAGACGAGGGGGTGGCCGTGTCCACCTATGTTCCCGTGGGTATCATGGTAGAAACGCCGGCGGCCGCCGTCATGGCACCGACGCTCGCCGAGGAATGCGATTTTTTTAGCATTGGCACGAACGACTTGACGCAGTACACCCTAGCGGTAG
This sequence comes from Bacillota bacterium, assembly GCA_018725275.1. GTDB lineage: Bacteria > Bacillota > UBA994 > UBA994 > UBA994 > BS524. Next base: position 2,402 of record QLUC01000024.1, read on the forward strand.
ACAGGGGCAACCAAGGCGTCAGCTACTTGTACGATCATTTTAACCCTGCCGTCTTGCGGTTCATCGCGATGACCATAAAGGCGGCCCATGCTCGGGGTATTTGGGTGGGCGTGTGCGGTGAGATGGCGGGGGATCGGGTTGCTACAGAGTTGCTTGTTTCTATGGGGATCGATGAATTGAGCATGAGTGCACCGGCTATCCCACTGATAAAAGAAGCTATTCGACATGCCACAGCAGACGAAAGTCTAGCTCGCCAAGTGTTGACCTTGCATGATGTTGAGAATACACGAGCATATTTAGGTGGACTATCATGAACCTGCCAAGCCTATTGTGTAATGGCCCGGTAATTCCCTCAGCACACAATATGGATGATTTTAGCTGCATTCCTACGGACAAGGCCGGTGTTAAGTACCTGGCTCGCCTCGGTTTGACGGCATTGGTGACGACAAAGCCCTACTTAGTGAAAATCGCTAGAGATGAAGGGCTTATCAAGGAATTATGGAACCTGTTCACATAGACCCCGTCGCCTTATTGACCATGCTTAACGAAATCATAGAGCCTCTTGTTCTGATAAATCCTTTCCTTGCCTATTTTTTCTGAAGTCAGAAACCCTTCTTTTTCAAGGGAAGAAAGGTAATTTACCGCTGTTTTTCTTGAGATTGACAATCCTTTTTCTATATAGACAATTTTTGTATAAAATTCATAGAATAATAAATCTATCAGTTCTCTTGAATATATTTTAGGAAGCCTCTCTTTTATCTCGGCACTCATAAGTTCAACTTCAGCATTGATTCTTTTCACCAGCCGCAATGTTTCCCCGGCTGTTTCCTCAATTCCTGCAAGGATATAGATAATCCACTCCTCCCAGTTATTCTCGGTCCTCACTTCCTGAAGAAGTTTATAATAGGCTGATTTATTCCGGATAATATAACTGCTCAAATAGAGCATAGGGCTATCGAGCAGTTCCTTTAATACTAAATACAGCACATTGATGATTCTGCCTGTTCTGCCATTGCCGTCATAAAAAGGATGGATGCTCTCAAATTGGTAATGGATGACCGCAAGCTTTATCAATGGGTCAATGTCGGTATAGTCCTCATTAATGTATTTTTCGAGATTACTTAAAAGCTTCCTGATTTCATCTTCACCAGCAGGTGGTGTATAGACGGTTTCACCGGTTCTTTCGTTCCGGAGTACTGTGCCGGGTAATTTTCTGATTCCCGCACGATTCTTTTCTATTATACTCTGAATCTCAATAATCATATTTGTGGTCAGCATTTCACGTGCCTTCACCTGCTCATATCCACCCCACAAGGCAGTTCTGTAGCTGACCACTTCCTTTGCAGCCGGGCTTGCTCCACTTGCTTCACTCATCGCTTTATAAAGGTCATCATGGGTTGTTATAATATTTTCGATAGCTGAACTATCTTTTGCTTCATTAATCATGACTGCATTTATCAGGATGTGCTTATTTGGGATAGTGTCTGCATAGCCTTTTAACTCAGCCAATGCTCTGTTTGCTCTCGATAATTGTTTCAACACCGTCTTTGTTTCCAATTCTACAGTAGGCGGTAGCATAGGTAAATTATATTCGCTCAATACACTCACCTCCATTACATAGGCATAATACCACCATTTTTTACGCACGTCAATTGGATGTGGGTAGCAAACTATAAAAATATACCTACGAAAGCACCGGTGAAATGGCTGGCGACTTACAGGCTACAAAGTTACTCGCCTCCATATTTCCCCCATCATGCTGTAAGGCAAGGTGGGGGAAATTAGTGAGGCCAAATATATTACAAAAAATTAAAAGTAGGTTAACTTGTGCAAAATTGTTGGGTGGTAAGGTGTAGGCAGAGAAGATAGAAAGGGGTCGACCGATGAAAAAATTGGCTCTCATTCTCGTGGCAGTGACTCTCCTTGCCTCTCTCCTTACCGGCTGCGGTCTAATCGAGGACAAAACAATTACCATGGTGTGGTACCCGAATGAATCTGGGATGGACGTCAAGGACGCTCGCGACGAAATCGGCAAAATAGTCGCACAGGCCACCGGCAAGACGGTAGAGCACAAGCTCACCACCGACTACGTCATCGCCATCGAGGCTATCGTCTCCGGCCAGGCTGACCTTGCCTTTATGGGTGCCACCGGTTACATTATGGCCAACACCCGCAATGCCAAGGTGCTCCCGCTTGTGGTGAACAGCGGACGCTCCGGCACGCTCTCTGATGCCGTGTACTATAGCTGGATGATTGTCAAAGAAGGCAATGAGGGTCAGTATAAAACCGGCGATACCTTTTCGCTGGACAATATTGCCGGCAAGCGCTTTTCATTTGTTTCCATCGCTTCAACCTCTGGCTTTGTGGTGCCTGCCGCAGCCATCGTCAATCACTTCTCGGCAAAGGCTCCTTGGCAAAATATAAAACAAGAGGATGTTACCGAAGGTGGCCAAGGCAAGTTGTTCAGTGCGGTGCTCTACGGTGGGTCACATCAGGGTTCGACATTTAATGTCCTCTCCGACCGCGCGGACATTGCCGCCACTTGCGACGTTTGCATTGCCAACGACATCGAGCTTGTCTCTGGAACTCATAACCAGGCGGGCGCCGTCTACCGCGTCCGAGACACCGCTCCCGCGCCATTTAATACGATGCCGGGTGCAAGGTTCGTCTTAATCTCTTCTATCCCGGTGCTAAACGCCCCGTTTGTCGTCAACACAGGCACCGTCAACGCCAAAGACGTCGCCGCCCTGCGCGCTTTATTTACCAGCGAAGAAGTAACTAAGAACGAGCGCATCTTTATCCCGAGCGGCTCAGCCTTCAAGGGTTTCTATCGCCAAGGGCAGCGCTTCCTCGTAGTTGACGACGCGTGGTTTAACCCTATCAGAGCGCTGGGCAGAAAATAAACGAGTAGATCGGGGGAGCTCCAAATGTCACTGTTAACGGTGAAAGGCGTGAGCAAGCACTATAACGAGCGCATTGTAGCTCTCTCTGATGTTTCTTTTGCGATTGAGCCGGGGGAGTTTGTCGTCATCATCGGCTCCTCCGGTGCCGGCAAATCGACTTTGCTGCGCTGCATCAATCGCATTGTCGAGGTCACCAGCGGTGTCGTCACTTTTGACGGGCTCGATGTGGGCTCTCTCGACAAAAGGGAGTTGCGCAAAATGCGCACCAAAGTAGGTATGATCTTTCAGCACTACAATCTAGTCAACCGCCTGTGTGTGCTCGAGAATGTCTTGCATGGCCGACTCGGGTATAAATCGACCTGGGCAGGAGCCTTGGGTATCTACAGTGAGGAAGAAAAGGCCCAAGCGCTGCGAGTCCTGCGTTTGGTAGGGTTGGAGGAGCAGGTTTACCAAAGATGCGACCAGCTGAGCGGTGGGCAGAAGCAAAGGGTGGGCATTGCCCGCGCTTTGCTTCAAGACCCGAAGCTCCTGCTCTGCGATGAGCCCATCTCTTCACTTGACCCCAATGCCTCCAAGGTGATTATGGACTACTTAAAAAAGATAAATACCGAACTTGGCATAACCTGTCTCGTCAACTTGCATCAAGTCCATATTGCCCTTGCCTATGCGGAGCGCATCATTGGCGTTAAGCGTGGCCGCGTCGTCTATGATGGGTTGACGGAGCACCTAACTGCCGAAACCATCCATGACATCTACGGGTCTGAGGCGGGAGACCTCTTATTGGGCAGCGGAGGGAACCATGTCGGCTGATTACCTCATCAAAAAAAGAAGCAACACCCTGAAAGTTCTCTTGGGCCTGGGCTTTCTCTCCCTTGCGGCGGCGTTTATCACCCAGTATGACCCAGTGACCGGGTTAATTAGCGGTCTAGACGCTATGCGCTGGGTAGCGGCAAATTTTTACCCAAATGAGCAGTCTCTCACTCGTCTGCCATCCATCATGAATAGACTGCGAGAAACGGTGCTCATGTCTATAGCCGCAACCACGGTCGCGGCTTTTTCTGCCACTTTCTTCGCCTTGTTAGGCGCACAGACCACCAAGGTAAACGATGCCTTGCGTCTCATGAGCCGCAGCACAGCCGCATTTTTGCGCAATATACCTGCTGTTGCTTGGGCGATGATCCTCCTCTTCACCTTTGGCCAGAGCTCTTTAACGGGCTTCCTCGCCTTGTTTTTTTCTACCTTTGGGTTTTTATCTAGGGTTTTCATGGAAACATTTGACGAAACCACGGCGAGTTCCATCGAGGCCTTGACCGCGACCGGCGCCAGCTACATGCAAATAATTTTTCAGGCGGTGCTTCCGGCCAGCCTTCCGCAGATGATTAGCTGGATGCTCTACATGGTCGAAACCAATATCCGGGACGCTACCCTGCTGGGCATACTCACCGGCACCGGTATCGGCTTCTCCTTCGCGCTTTTTTACAAAAGCATGAATTACCACGCCGCGAGTCTCGTGGTCATCGTCATCGTAGTGACTATCTTGGTAATCGAATATATCTCGAATCACATTAGGAGGGTGATTTTGTAATGCAACGCGAGCAGTCTCTCGCCCCACTCTGGCAACCCAAAGTCCGCCCTCGTCTTGGCCAACACCGAGCATTGAACAAACCCCTCGACAAGGGCACGCTCTTCATGCGGCTGACCATGGCCATATTTCTGGCCCTTACTGTTCTCGCCTTCGCCAGTTTCGACTACCAAGGCCTCAATATCTATAATGCTTTCCTCGGGACAATAGCCAATTTCCGGGTGCTGATGTTGAGCCCCCAACTAACCCATTTTAGCCTGGTAGAAGCCGCTGAAGGCATGCTCATTACCTTGAGCCTGGCTCTCCTGACCACGGTCATTGGCGCTATCCTGGCGCTATTCTTTGGCTTATTGGCAGCGCAAAACCTTTCCTCGCCACTGATTTCGGGCCTCATCAAGGGGGGCGTGGCCTTTATAAGGGCGGTGCCGACCATTCTTTGGGTGCTCATCTTCGCCATCGCCGCCGGCCTAGGCAGCGTGGCGGCGGTTACCGGCATGGCATTTCACTCGGTGGGGTACTTGGTCAAAGCCTATGCGGAGGCCTTCGAAGAAGTCGACAGCGGCGTTATCGAAGCCCTGCGGGCCACGGGTGCGAGTTGGTGGCAAATAGTCTGCCAAGCGGTGTTGCCGACGGCGCAGAGTTACCTCTTGTCTTGGACCTTTGTCCGTTTTGAGATCAACTTTGTGGGGGCGCTGGCCATGGGTGCTGCCGCCGGCGCGGGTGGCTTGGGCTTTGATTTGTTTTTGGCGAGCGCGCATTACTTCGATTTGCGCGAGGTAGGTTTCATCACCTACTTGGTTTTGGCGGTGGCTCTAGTGCTCGAAACCATCACTACCCAAATCAAAGTGCGCCTGCGGGTCCAGACGTAGATGCGCGGGAACGAGGAGCACGTCGCCCATATTATGGAAAGAATTCTCGCTACCATAGAGGCAACGCGCCACCAGCCCGAGCTACGGCTGCCCTCCGAGCATGGCCTGGCGAAGGAGCTCGGTATGTCGCGCTCCTTGGTGCAGAAAGCCTACGCTCGCCTGGAAGATTTGGGTTATCTTTACGGCAAGCAAGGTATCGGGCACTTTACTGCTCAGAAAAAGATCGGCCTCGAAGTATCTCTTAACTCCGGTAAAGGCTTCAGCGCCGAGATCAAAGCGCAGGGATGGCAGGTGCATAGTGAGCTGCTTTCACTCCACACCCGGGTGGCTGACCGGGCCTGGGCACAAAGACTAGGCCTGGTTGAAACAGACCTAGTGTATGAGCTCAGGCGTTCCCGGAGAGTAGAGGGGTTGGTGGTGGCCACCCACACCTCCTACTTGTCCCAAGCAAAATTCGCCCACCTCGAAAACTTTGTGGCGACAGAATCGTTGTTTGCGGCCCTTAAAAATTATCACATTGAGGGCCTACGCTGCGGAGATTTCTTGCTGGACATTACCCTTGCTACGGAAGAAGACGCCAAGGTCTTTAACTGCCCACGTCAAGTCCCGCTGGTAAATTTAAAGGGGGTCAATTACGACATCGCCTCTTTGAGCCCGATTGAATATTACGAAGCAAAATATCGAAGCGATATGTTCAAGTTCAGATTTGGCTAAGGAAAGCGAGGGGAATGCTGTGCAGCGCCTCAGACGAACCAAGATTCTAATCGAAAGCGGCCTGGCCGTTTGCCAAAAGTTATCACAGCAGATCCTGCAAAAATATGAGGTCACGGTCATTGTGCCTCCCCACAATGGACTGGTGATGGTCAAGGTGCGCGACCAGGCCGAAGGCAAGTTATTTTATCTGGGCGAAGTGCTCGTAACCGAGTGTCGCGTGCAAATAGGGACCACGCTTGGCATTGGACTGGTGCAGGACCATCAGCCAAAAGTTGCTTATCATCTAGCGGTGATTGATGCGGCCTACCAAGCGGAGCTACCTGAGGTAGAGGAGTGGGAGGGGCAACTGGCTGCGGCAGAAGATGACCTGGCAAGAATACAGGCTGGCGAGGCTCTCACTCTCGAGCGCACCAAGGTGCATTTCTCAATGATGAACATCGAAGGAGCACACTGAGATGAAAGTTGATTATGTGCACGACGTCCAGACAGCCTACCGCAAGTTGCTAGATTGTCTCGCTAAACCCGGCACGATCCACTCGCTCAGGCCCGAGAGCGCAGCGCTTGACTTGCCCGTAGCGTGCTACAAGTCGACGATGATGCTGATGCTCATGTTTTTAGACCCGGAGGTTTCATTTCACATCATCGGTCGCCGCCAAGGGGACGCCGAGCGGTACGTCACCCAGCTCAGCGGTGCGCGGGTGTCCCCGCTCGGGGAGGCCGATTTTGTCTTCGTCCTGAAAGACAGAGACCAAGGCGCCTTAATAGAGGCCATCCAGGCCAGCAAGCTGGGAGATCTTGTCGCTCCACATCTTTCGGCCACTGTTATCGTCGAGGTGGAGAAAAATACTGCCCATGACGAGCTCTTGTTGAGCGGTCCTGGCATACAATGGGTTTCTCCCACCAGCATAATCACTGATGCCGAATTTGTTGATTCGCGGGCGGCAAAAAATGTGGAGTACCCCCTCGGCATCGAAATGCTCTTTGTGGACGAGGACCATAGACTGTTCGCCATCCCGCGCACGACGACAATATCGAAGGTGAGGTGAGGCTCTTGGCCTACGTTGCAGTCAAGGGCGGGGAAGCAGCCATTGCCGAATCAATAAAACGATTGCGTTATGAGCGATTGCGAGAGCGCCGGACGATTGCCGTCAAGGCTATCAGGAGCGGTCTGCGCGCCTTGGTGGATAGAGTTATGTCCGAGGCCAGTCTGTACGCGAAGGAATTGGCGGCCTTGGCCATCAAGCAGGCGGAGGGCAACCCAGAGGAAGCCACCTTCCTCCTCCGGGCCTACCGCTCCACCTTGCCGCGCAAGTACTATTCACGCCTTACTTCGATGGGCTCCATGTTCGTAGAGCGCAGAATATCAGCTGCCTTTAAAGACATCGCCGGCGGGCAGCTACTAGGGGCATCGGCCGACTATACGCATCGCCTGCTTGACTTTAACCTAGAAAAGGAAACGTCAGCCAATGTGCGCGCGTGGCTGGCCGCCTTTCAAAGGGAGCAGGAAGCCGAAAAGCCTAGTGTCATGCCCCGGGTAGAACTGCCCCGCGTCACGGACATACTGCGGAGTGAAGGGTTACTGCGGCATATGCAGCAAGACGATACCGCTCCGCGCGACATCACCCGCCAGAGCATGACCTTTCCGGCGGAGCGCAGCGAACGGTTGCAGACCTTGACCCGCGGCGAAAGCGGTGCGGTGGTGGCCCTTGGCTACGCTGCAATACGTGGCTACGGCCTGGCGGCTCATCCGACTGTCGCCGCGTTGGTGGTTGGTAGAGTAGCCATAACGATAGATTACCCACTAGGGGCGTGTGACAGCGACGACGAGGCCCTGTACCTCGGTCAAGTGCGCGTGACCGAAGTAGATGCCATCATCCCCGCCGCCAAGAAAGGGCCGGGCGGTAAGCAAGAAATAGAAATTCGCCTCGGGTACGGCCTGTGCTTCGGCCAGAACGAGAGTAAGGCCATTGCCATGAGTGTCCTAGACTATTGTCTCGAACACCCTATCCCTGACTCTCCCGTTCACGACGAGGAATTTGTCCTAACCCACATTGATTCCGTTGAGGCCAGCGGTTTTATTTCGCACTTGAAATTGCCACATTATGTAACCTTCCAATCTGAACTGGACGCGGCGCGTCGGATCAATCGGGGTGAACGATGAATAAGTATAATTTCGCCTTCTTTGATGAACAGTCCAAACGTGAAATCAGACGGGCTCTGCTCAAGGCCGTCGCCATTCCTGGGTACCAGGTCCCGTTTGCCTCGCGCGAGATGCCTATTGCGCGCGGCTGGGGTACAGGTGGTTTGCAGGTGATGTTGGCCATAGTGGGTAAAAAGGACGTCATCAAGGTTATTGATCAAGGGTCAGACGACTCCGTCAATGCAGTAAGCATCAGGAAATTTATTAAGCAGATGACAGGCGTGCTCGAGACTGCCGAAACAAGCGAGGCCAGCATCGTGCAGAGTAGGCACCGTGTGCCGGAGGTGCCCCTTACGGGAGAGCAGATTCTCATTCTCCAAGTGCCGATACCCGAGCCCTTGCGAGAAACGGAGCAAAGCGAACTAAGGGCCAAAAGATTGCATGCTGAAAAGGAATACAGCGGTGTCTGGCTATCGCTGTTTGAGCAGATTATGAAGTATGGGTGTACTGCGACCGGAGCTGACCACCCGACGATGGTGCATGAGCGCTATGTGATGTCCCCAAGCCCCATCCCGCGCTATGATAACAGGAAGCTAAATGATTGTGCGGCTCTAATCTTGTTTGGCGCGGGCCGCGAAAAAAAGATTTATGCTCTGCCGCCCTACACCAAGGTAGAGTCACTAGCCTTTGTCGATCGCCCATTCGTCAGCGAGAGCATGCACGGTAAGATTTGTCGTCTCTGTGGCGCCGAGGGCGTTTTTCTCGACGAGTCCGTTCAAGCGGCAGGAGCGGGACCATTTTATGAGTGCAATGATACCGGCTACTGCCGGCAAAGGCAAAGCAGTAAGTCGCGCCTAGATAGGGGGGAGAAAAGTGGAGACTAACGAAGGAGCTGTACTTTCTCTCCAGAATTTTCGCAAACAGTTTGGCAGCGGTTGCGAAAAATGTGCTGACCTTGACGAGAGGCACTTGCAGCGGAATTACTGCCCCAACTGTCGCACGACCTACGCCTGTGCGGATCTCTCTTTGGACCTTTACGGCGGCGAAATTCTTGGTGTGGTCGGAGAGTCCGGCTCAGGCAAATCAACCTTGCTTCGTTGCCTGTACTTCGATGAGGAGGCCAGCAGCGGAGAGGCCTTTCTTCAGGGTTACAAAAGTGGGCAAGTTAATATCTTTACTGAAACCGGCCAACAGAAGCGATATATTCGCAACTACCACCTCGGCATGGTCTACCAAAACCCCTACATGGGCCTACGCATGAGCTTTTCTTCCATCGGCAATATCGCCGAAAAACTCATTGCCGCAGGCGGGCGCTCTGTTGACGCGATGACAGGTAGGGCCGCCTCACTGCTACACAAAGTCGACATCCCCCCGTATCGCTTCCTGGAGACGCCCGCCACTTTCTCAGGGGGCATGCAGCAGCGGGTCCAAATAGCCAAGGCGCTTTCGAATAACCCGCCCATTCTCCTGCTAGATGAAATTACTACCGGGCTAGACCTTTCCGTTCAGGCGAAAGTCCTCGATCTCATCAAGGGGATACAGCGGGAGCTCAGGATTAGTATGCTGGTGGTCTCGCATGATCTGGCAGTGATCCGCATGCTGGCCGAGCGGACCATAGTGATGCTCGATGGAAAAATTGTCGAGCAGGGGTTGACGGACCAAGTGCTAGAGGATCCGCAACACCCTTACACCCAGAAACTGGTGCAATCGCTGCTATAGCAGAGGGAGGAAATATTGTGTACCTGATTAAAAATGGCATTCTAGTCCTTGAAGAACGCCTGCAAAATGCCTGTGACCTCCTCATCTCGGGCGACCGCATTGAGCGAATTGCCAAAGAGGGCGAAATCAACCCAGACGGCTACAGAGTGATCGACGCTGCAGGCAGTTTCATTGCCCCCGGCTTTATAGACATTCATTCCGACTATATCGAGCATATGGCCTCTCCCCGCCCCAGTAGCGTGCTCGACCTCAAGATGGCCCTGCGCGAGGCAGAAAAGCAGCTCATCAACCAAGGCATTACCACCATGTACCACTCGCTTTCCCTTTATAAGGAATCCATTTTTACCCCCAAAAAAATCAGAACGTCAGAAAGCGTCAAAAAACTAGTTGACCTAATAGAGGAACTAAATCATAGTGTTAACCTCATCAACCATCGCTTTCACGCGCGTTACGAAATCGATAATGTCGACGAAGTCCCCTACTTAATCGCTCACCTCAGGGACAAGAGGATTCACCTGCTCTCTTTCATGGACCACACCCCCGGTCAAGGGCAGTATCGGGATTTAGAGACCTATAAGGCTACGGTGAATGGCTACTGCCAGCTTACGGAGTGTGAATTAGCGAAGCACATTGCTGAGGCCAAGAATAAGGAAAAGCTTGACTTAGCCACAATCATGCACATCAGTAAGATCGCCCAAGAAAACGGCGTCACCCTAGCCTCCCACGATGATGATTCGCTGGCTAAACTAAATTTAGTAAAAAGTTTGGGCACCACCATCTCCGAGTTCCCCGTCACTATGAACATTGCTCGAGGCGCGAAAGAGCGGGGCATGTTCACCGTGGCCGGCGCCCCTAATGTGCTGCTGGGCGGGTCGCACTCCGGCAATCTCTCGGCCAAAGAGGCCATCAAGGCAGGATGTATCGATATCCTCTGTAGCGACTACTACCCGGCGTCCCTGTTGCACGCCGTCTTTTTGCTGGAGCAGGAACTGGGCTACGGTTTAGCCGAAATATTTAAGCTCATCACCATCAATCCAGCCAAGGCGCTTGGCCTTAGCAAAGACTACGGCTCCCTAGCCGAGGGGAAGAAGGCCGATCTAGTAATCATTGCTCAAGGAGAGGATTGCCTGCCGATGATTACCTCGGTCTGGGTCGATGGGCAGCTAGTTTCGCAGCTCCACTATTCCCGCCGGCGGGTGGCGGTATGATCGGGCAGAAGCAATTGTCGGCTCAGCCAACCATACACAACGATTGCACGCTCCACAACGTCACTCTTGGTACTTGGACGGAAGTAGGTCCTTATAATGTTTGGGACAATGTTGTTTTCGGCGATTTTTCGTATACTTCCGGGTTCAATCAGCTGCAAAACGCAGTGGTTGGCAAGTTTGTCAACATCGCCGCGATGGTGAGGATTGGCGCGGTGCAACACCCTCTCGATAGACCTACCCTGCACCATTTTACTTATCGACGCCAACTCTATGGCCTGGCCGACGAGGACGATGCAGAGTTTTTCGCCTGGCGGCAGGCTCAAAAGGTAGAGATAGGGCATGATGTCTGGCTGGGTCACAATGCTATCGTCCTTCCCGGGGTTACCGTTGGGCATGGCGCAGTGGTGGGTAGCGGTGCGGTGGTCACGCGCGACGTAGCACCGTACGCAATTGTCGGGGGGGTGCCAGCCCTCTTCATCCGGGAGAGACTCCCTGCGGCGATAGCCCAAAAAATGCAGGAAATTAAGTGGTGGGACTGGGAGTATGAGCTAATTAAAGAGCGTTTCCAAGACTTCTTGCTCACCCCGGAAGAGTTTGTCACCAAGCATGGGACGGTGAGGTAAAATCATGGGCGAGGTCTTAAAAGTGAGCGGGCTTAACAAACACTTTGCCCTTTTTCCAGGGCCGAAGGTGCTGGTTGGTTGCCAAGACGTCCACCTAGTGCTCGGGCGAGGCGAATTCGTCGGTATTACCGGGCGTAGCGGCTCCGGCAAATCAACCATCCTCAAGTGTATCTACCGCACCTACTTACCCCAAAGCGGGCACATCTGGTACGACTCGGCCCGCTTCGGCTCACTGGATTTAGCAAAAGCCAGTGAGCGTAGGATCGCACACTTGAGGCGGCAGGAAATTGGGTATGTGTCACAGTTCCTTAGCGTCTTGCCGCGCATCACCGCCCGCGAGATTGTCGAAAGCGCGATGCTCGACGACGGCCTCGACCTTCCACAGGTGCGCCAGGCGACAGAGAAGTTGCTCGCCCATTTTGAGTTAGATTGTAGTTTGTGGGATGTTTTCCCGCAGACCTTCTCGGGCGGCGAAAAGCTCCGGTTGAACATCGCCCGGGCCATGGCCAAGAAACCGCGCCTATTGCTGCTTGATGAGCCCACCGCCTCGCTCGACCATGAATCAAAAGCCCGCGTTAAAGAGCTGCTAGTGAAGCTCAAAACTGAAGGCACCTCTCTGCTCGGCATTTTTCACGACCTTGAGTTTATGGACGGCGTTTGCGACAGAGTCCTCGCGATGAGTGCAGGCCGGCTAACGGCCCAAAATTTGAGATAAGAGGTGGCAGATGAGTATCGACATGCATGTCCACACCCACATTTCGGACAGCGACTACTCCATTGCCCAGACACTTGGGTTGGCAGAGTCGCGCGGAGTCAGTCACATAGCAATCACCGATCACGATACGGTATCTGGCGTAGGGCGTGCTCTCGAGTTAGGCAAGGCGCTGGGCATCAGTGTCATTCCCGGCGTTGAAATCTCGGCCTTTGACTTTAAACGGAAGAAAAAGGCTCATATTCTAGGTTACAACTTCGTCCTGCCGGCTCCGGCCATCACCAGGCTTTGTGCTCCGCTCTTAATGCGACGGCGCGAGAACTCCCTCTGGCAGTTAGCGACCCTCAGCAGCCTAGGCTACGATATTTCGCCTGCGGAAGTCTTGGAGAAGGCTCGCCATAGCACTTCAATCTACAAGGCCCACATGATGGAAGTGCTCATCAATAAAGGATATGGGCAAAGCGATTACGTGACATTGTACCGGCAGTTATTTGGCAAAGATGGCCTCTGCGCCCGCGACATCCTTTATGTAGACGTGCACGAGGCTATTCAGGCGGTTAAAGAAGACGGAGGGCAGGCTATCTTCGCTCATCCCGGGCAAGAGGAAAGTAGCTTTGACCTAATTGAGGAGCTATGGGACACCGGTCTAGACGGCATCGAGCTCCACCACTGCGACAACAGTCCCGTCGACAAGGCAAAAATACTCGCCCTCGCCAAACAGCGCCACCTGATATTGACCGCAGGCAGTGATTTTCATGGCAACTACGGCAGTAAGGTCGATTTAGGCGACTTGCCGGCGATGCCTCCGCACACCAACATTAGCCGGGTGCTGGATTTTGCGAGGACCCAGGCGGCGAGGACAGTGGGCCAGGCGTCCACCGCCTTGTGCCCGCCCTTTCCTGCCAGCCTGCCCGCGACCAGCCAAGGCTGATGTGGCCAGCCAGAGCACTAGCCGCTATCTTGTTATTGCTGGCCCTATGCCTACCAGGCACGACCATCGCCGCCGCTCCTCATCCTACCTGGCCATTTGGCGACCGCGCAGTCTATTTTACGTCCCCGGGATGCCGCGATTGTGAAGACCTTTTGCCCCTTGTCGAGCGATTAAGTCAAGAGAAGGGTCTAGAGCTAATCGTCCTCGATATCAATAGAGCAGAAAACCTGCGCCTCATGGTGAGTCTAATAAAGGCGCGAAATCTTCCCCCAGAGACGGCGGGCACCGTCCCCGCCTTTTTTACTCGTGAAGCGCAGATGCTAGGGGTTTTTGGTGCCGCCGACCTGCCAACCTCGCCCGTACCATCCCCAGAGCTTGGCCTGGCTGGGGTGCTGGCAGCGGGTCTGGCCGATGGTCTAAACCCTTGCACCTTGAATGTGCTGTTAGTGTTGCTGTCCATGAGTTTAGTGGTTGGACGGAAAAACATCTTAAAGACGGGGCTGCTGTTTATACTGGGTGTCGTTGGCACCTATTTCTTGATTGGGTTGGGGCTCGGTCATGTATTGTCCCCCTTGCGTGGGCTGCCCGCCTTAAGGGCGGGTATGTACCTTTTTGGCGGCGCGGGCTTATTATACTTAGCAATCTCGCCGCCCAGCCTGTTGGGCAGGTTCAAGTTAGCGTTGGCTAGGCGTATAAATGCTCTCCGCCACCCCAAGATGGGCTACTTGGCGGTATTTTTTTTGGGGGTGCTTTCCTCTGGGTTTGAGTTTGTCTGCACAGGGCAAGTCTATCTGCCCATAGTGATGTACCTGGCCAAGGCAGAGCCGCTCGTGTTTGCGCAGAACATATTCATTTACAATCTGGCCTTCGCTTTGCCGATGCTAATCTTAGTGGGTGCGATGCATGCCGGACTTGATGCGGTGTCCATCCAGAGGGCAATGAAGGTTCCCCTCTTTAGCCATGCCAGCAAAGTGGTAGCGATATTATTGGCATTGTACTTCGTGGTGCAGGGGATAGCAGGCCTTTTAACCTAAGTTCGTCACTTTCATCGCACAGCCCGCCGTCTCGCTCATATACATGTGCTGAAGATTGCCAAGTATGTCGCCGACACAAAGGATACCGTTTTCGTTGCAGCCGACCATTTCAACGCGAGCAAGAGAACGGTTCATACGCTAGTAGCAAAATAGAGCGATTCTACATTTAGGCGCTCCTTCTGGGTGGGAATTTATTATCTCAAGAATTTCTCTCACTGTTGCTGAGATAGCAACCATATGCGAGAAGAGCAAATGCCCCTCTGATCATCCAGAACGACCTTTGAGAAACGCTTTATAGCTGTGATAACCGCCGAACAATAGTATTCCTATTGTTACAATATAAGCGATTAACTGAGGTTCACGCATGCCATCACCAACACTTTCTATTAAAGTTAGAATTGGCTATAAGATGATTCTACTGCAATAACTAAGTTCTACCCTTTTTCATTCTTACTATTCTCAATCTTGCGCCAAGGACGACGGTGTGGTACGCTGTAGCTACGAAAAGTCACGATTTTCGATCGTAGCGAAAAG
>QLUC01000025.1 GCA_018725275.1 Bacillota bacterium
CGAGGCCCAAGGCGACCAAAGTTGCCCCGATGGCCGTCAGTCCCAGCCGAGTGAGCGTGTATGCGAGCCCTTCAAACAGCGGTTGTAGGTGCCGCCTGGCCTTGGTGTCTAACATGGCCTCTCCTCCCTCTGCGATTACCTAATTTCGCCCCGATTGTCAGTCCAAAGCTCGGTCAAAGAGCGCACCTGAATTTGCAGTCCGGAAGGAACGTGTCCGACACTCACTTCAGATGCCACATAGGACCATTCGATCCAAGACCCATCATAGTTAAAGACGTTTTCATGCCCGAGCACATCGCGCAAAACCACTAAGGTATGCGAGGATCGCACTCCAGACTGACAAAACACGATGACATTGCGGCCACGAATGGTTTCGGCAAAGATCGCAGCCATCTCTGCGCGAGTCTTGAGAGTCCGGTCGGCGGCATTGGCATTGACCCAGTCGATGTGGACCGCGCCTAATAGCCTGCCGGTGCCATAAGCACCACGTGATGAAGCAGTGGAGCGACCGGCAAATTCATCGGGGCTGCGGGTGTCGATAACCACCCATTCGCGCGGGTTGAGTAAGGCACTGACCACCGTCTGTATCGAGGCGTTACCGCGGGTGGCATCAAAGTTTGGCGCACGATATTCTGTCAGGAGGGGCTGCTCGGCCAAGCGCGCAAAACGCCCCGTGGGGAAGCGTGCGGCCTGCCAGGCATTCAAACCTCCATCTAGGTACCTGACATCGCGATGTCCGAGCTGCCTGATTTGCCACATAAAGCGTGCAGCATCATGCAGGGCATCCGCAGCATAGACCACAATCATGGACGCTGGGGTGGCCCCGGCGCGGGATAGGAGGTTCTCCATAACCTCACGGGAAAAGGCCATGCCACTGACGACAGGGGCGACCGCCAGTGGGGAATTGGTGCCGGAGTAATCTGGTCGCCATACGGCAAAAGTACCGTCAATGGGGGAACGGGCAGCATTAAGGGGGATTAAGGCCAAGGTAGGGTTCAAAACCCCAATGACCACTACGTCCCGCTCATTGCGCTCCCGCAACATATTGAGCTCGGCGGGGCTGATAAAAGCGTCTTGGTTAGCATAGGCAGCTAGTTTCTGGCTTTGGGCCTGGCCCTCCATCCGCACTCTTCTAAGGACAGTCTGCCTTACCACCACTACGGTGCGAGCGGCTTCGTCCCAGCGCACTTCGGCACCGAGGTTCTCAGCGACAAAACGCAGCGGCACTAGGGTGCGCCCGGTGAGGGCAAAGGGGGCTACATCGAGGGTGACATTGCGACCGTTGACGGTGGCCACATTGCGCCCGAGGACCAAAGCAATGGTAGTGTCGCCTCTCTGCCCGGTGACGGTTTCCGTCGCGGCGTCCCAGCCCACCGTAGCACCGAAGGCTTCGAACAATGCTCTGAAGGGGATGAGGACGCGCCCAGCCCTAATGACCGGTGCGACATCAAGCTGCATGGGCTGCCCGTCAATCAGGACGCGTATCACTGCGGCGGCGTCGAGCGACGGCTGGTAGGAAATGAGGCTGCCTAGGACCAAGGTAAGGGCTAAAAACACAACGGCTAATTTCTTCACTCAGATCTCTCCTTTATTTTTTAATTTGCCAGTATTCTTTCATTTGCCAGGCAAACACTACTTGCCGATGTTGATCCCTTGCTTTTTAGCGATGTACTTAGGGATGAGAGACACCCCAAAGAGAATAAAACCGGCGGCCGCAAACTGCAACAAGAGGTTAAGGCTTACGCCATGGGTGACTATTTCTCCGGCCATGTAGGCGTAGATGAAGGCCCCGGGCGCCATGGTCACTAATGAAACCATCGCGAAAGTAGAAAGTTTCATCGGCGTGACCCCATAGGCGTAATTTTGGATGTTGTAGGGGAACACCGGCACGAGCCTCGTCAAAATAAGGAAGCTAGTTCCGTTCTCCTTCACTCCGCTCTCAATCCGCTTGAAGATGGGGTTCTGGCCAAACTTAGCGACAATGGCATCGCGAGCGATGTACTTGGCGATTAGGAAGGCGACCGACGCCCCCACCGTAGCTGAGACTAACGCCAAAGCACCCCCGACCACCGAACCAAAGGTAATGCCGGCGACAATGGTGATGGCTGAGGCCGGCAACATAAAGACTGCCGCTACGATGTACAAGAGCACATAGGCGAGGAAGCCAACCACGCCAAGGCCTTGAATCCAGGCTCTGAGGCCCTCGACGTCCTGCAACTCGTTTAACAGACCAAGCTGCCCCGCTGCGAAGACTATTACTACTAAGACCAGGACCGCAATAACAATGCGCAACAACCCATGCTTGGATTGTTTCTGTTCAGTGCTGATAATAGCCACCCTCTTCCAACTTTCTACCCTACTTTACCTTTGACTGCGCTTGAAAACAAAAAGACACGTCCCTTTTGTTTGTGTTTGGGGTTAGGTGATTTGGCGCTTTATCACCACCTTGGACTTGTAGCGGTTGATCCAGGCCTTGACGGGGCTGGCGAGCACATTCTCGGGCGGTTGCGAAGCCTTAGTCACAACCGGCCCCCATAGGAGGTCAAGGAGATGCCAAGCCTTACCACCACCCATGAGCATGGAGGAGCGACAAGCAGCACAGTAAACCACTATTTGTTCGGTAGGCATGTCCTTGATGCGGCGCTCCATAACTCGTTTCGCTAAATCGGGGTTCGCGGGCACAATCATGCCCCCAAAACCGCAGCAACGGGTGCGCTCCCGCGTGCATTCGGGTTCAACCGTTTTGTAGCCGAGTTCCTGCATCACCCAGCGCACACCATCATGGATGGCCGTTTCCTCGCGGACGGGACATGAATCATGAATGGAAATGACGGCATCGCTCCCGGCGGCCTTGCCCCGGAGTTCTTTGGGCAGGCCGATTTTTGGCATTATTTCCCACAAACTAACTGTCTTAAATTCTTTAGATTCGCGGAGCATGTTGAGGCAGTTTTGGCAAGCTACGATCATCTCATCGATTTCGCAGTCCTTGATGTCTTGGACTAGGCTGCCAAACCGCTGCTTGAGTAAATCCACCTGTCCTAAAGCCTTGGTAGGCTTGCCGCAGCACTTTTGTATCACCGACAACTCAGGATATGTACTTTTAAGATACTGCACGGTCTTAGAGATGTTTTCTGGGCTGTAAGAAGGCAAAGAGCAACCAGGCATGAAACCCCTACGGATAGCCATATTACTTACGCCCCTTTCGCTTAATCGTGAACATCTTGGAGAAGGACAGCTTTTGGTGGATGTCAATGGCCCCATGTCCCTTAATTGGGGATTTGCCATGGTTGGCCTTAACCATGTCTTTTCTCATGCCGGCAAAAATATCGGCCATCTTGTACTCTTCAGGACAGACCAAGGTGCATTGGTTGCACATATTGCAGGAATAGGGGACGATAGGCTCGATATCCCCCTTGCCGAGGAAGCTGCCAAAAAGCTCCCCCGGGCAGCGAGTGAAGTCATTGAGCATGAGGCACTCGATCATACACTTTTTGCATTCACAGTGTAGGCAGCGCTGAGCCTCGGCCAGGGCGTCTTCATCATTTAATCCGAAATCGCATTCCGCGAAGGTCTTCGTGCGCTCGCTGACACTGAGCACCTGAGTGTGGGCGCGCTTGAGATTTTCCGTCCCCGCCTCGAGCGGCACTTTGAACTTACTTTCATATGTATACTCGCTTTTAAAGTCCCTGCCGGTGGCTAGGTCCTGCCCTTTGAGATACCTATCAACCGAGAGCGCCGCCTTGCGCCCGAGGGCCATGGCTTGGATGACGATGGTACTGCCTGCGGCATCGCCCGCCACAAAGACACCAGGGATGGCGGTGGTTAGAGTATCGCCATCAACCACGTAGCGCCCGCCCTTGGTCTGGGCTATTGCCCCTCCTGAAATATCCTCCACCAGCTGGCCCGTAGCAAATATAACGGTGTCGCAATTAATTTCCTTAGTTTGGTCGCCAAGTCGTGGGTTAAACTGCCCGCTCTCGTCCATGATCGCGCGACAATCTTTGAGCCGGAGCGAGCTCACACGGCCACTGAGACTGACTGTTTCTTCGGTGCACCAGCCACACAGAAATCCCACACCTTCTTCGCGCGCGCCTTCTTGTTCATGCCGGCTGGCTGGCAGCTCATCTTCCTTTTCCAAGGTTACGAGCTGCACTTGTTCGGCACCGGCCCTCAGTGCCGAACGGGCACAGTCGATAGCCACATCGCCGCCGCCAATGACCGCGACGCTTTTTCCTAGCACCGTGCTCTTACTCGTCATGGCCAGTTCACGCAAAAAATCCACCGCATTGGTGATGCCGTCGCTCGACGCCCCATTGACCCTGGGCATGAGGCCTTTGTGCGCACCATGGGCTAGCACCACGGCATCGTAGCTCGCCCTAAGGTCGGTGAGCGCGATCTCTTTGCCCACCTCGATCCCCATCTTATATAGAACGCCTAGCTTGGTGAGGTAGCCATACTCAAAGTCAAGGACGGCGTCGGGCAGGCGATAATTGGGGATGCCCACCCGCATCATACCACCCACAACGGGTAGCTTTTCAAAAATGGTCACGTCGTGACCGGCCTTGCGCAAATCGACCGCGGCTTGGGCCCCGGCCGGGCCGGAACCAATTATAGCCACTTTTTTGCCGGTGGGCTGGCCGACGGCAAGGTCCCAAAGCTCCTCTTTGTCGGCCTTGTCGGCGGCATATCGTTTCAGGGCGGCAACGGCAATGGGCTGACCAAATTCAGACTCTCGCCGGCAGACATCTTCACAAGGATGGGCGCAAACCCGGCCTAAAGTGCCCGGCAGAAAGACCCTCTCCCGAATCTTGCGCACCGCATCGTCGAGTCTCCCCTCGCCCACTAAGCGAACATACCCCATGGCATCCGTATGCATGGGACATTCCGCACTGCAGAAAGGCGGTTGCAAACCCTGACACCCGGTAGCGACCTCGGTGCTGATTTTTAATACTTGCTCCGCGTATTGAACTGCCACTCAGGACTACCCCCTTAACATTGCAAGTTTCCATAAAATTATATTTTTTAATGCAGATTAGAACCATTGTATCATAATGAACTGCCGCGGAAAAGTAATGTGATATTTTCATCACATTACTTTTAAAGTCCTTCACATATAACCGCGCGAATGAATCTATTCGGCAAGCATAGGTTTTATTCTTGTGGCGTGTTCGAGCTGTCCGCTGCGGAAACCATTCTGACGCAGAGCATGCGGTCGCCCTGCTCGATGGCATCGACTAGGTCGACATTGTCAACTACTTGCCCGAAGACGGTGTGCTTGCCATCGAGGTGGGGCTGGGGTTGTCTGACGATGAAGAACTGGCTGCCGCCGGTGTCCTTGCCCGCGTGGGCCATACTGAGGGCACCGCGCAGGTGCTTGTGGGGGTTGCCGGCCGTCTCACACTTAATTTGATAACCGGGGCCGCTACGGCCGCTGCCATCGGGGCAACCGCCTTGAATGACGAAATTAGGCAGGCAACGATGGAAGGTCAGCTTATCATAGAACTTGGCGTTAATCAGCTTGGTAAAATTTGCTACTGTGCCTGGGGCTGCCTCCGCGAAGAGCTCGATTGTGAAATTTCCTTTTTCAGTTTCGAGGATAACTAATTGCTTGTTTTGCATACCGCACCTCCGCTATTTTTTTGGGACAAACTCGCCAGATGAAAGGAATAGGAGGCCAAATGGCTAATTCATATGTGGCACCTGATTAACAAGGAGGAATAACCATGACGACGAGCATAGACAAAGACTACATTGTCGACCAGTTAGTGCGCCTAGCCACCATCCCCAGCCCGGTTGGCTATACAGACGAAGTGCTGCGGCACATTCAGGCCGAGTTCGAACGCCTGGGGCTCACCGCTCAGCTACTCCGCAAGGGTGGTCTTATTGCCACCTTGCCGGGCAAAAACACCAAGGAACAGCGCACGCTCAGCGGGCATGTCGACACCCTAGGCGCCATGGTCAAGCAGGTTAAAAGCAGCGGTCGCTTGAAATTCACCAAGATCGGCGGCTACACCATGAACTCCGTGGAAGGTGAACACTGTACTGTTATGACCTCTAGCGGGCAAAAATACAGCGGAACAATTCTCACCACCAAGCAATCGGTCCATGTTTACGGACCCGAGGCCGGCAAACAGGAGCGCGACGAGGAGAACATGGAAGTGCGCCTGGATGAAGTCGTTAAGAGCAAGGATGATGTCGAAAAACTGGGCATCAGGGTAGGTGATTACATCGCCCTTGACCCTCGCACTACGGTGACGGCCTCTGGGTTTGTCAAATCACGCCACTTGGATGACAAGGCCAGCGTGGCGGTGCTGCTCGGCGTGGCCAAGCACTTAGCAGAGACCAAGGCGGAGCTACCCTACACCACAAATATCTTCATTACCGCCTACGAAGAGACGGGTCATGGCGCCAGCTACGGCACTCCCCCGGAGACGGTCGAATTCTTAGCCGTGGACATGGGCTGTATCGGCGAAGGCCTATCTTGCACCGAATTTGATGTCTCCATCTGCGTCAAGGACTCAAGCGGGCCTTATGACCTCGCGCTGCGCAAGAAATTAGTGGCTTTGGCCGAACAAGCAGAACTTCCTTTTGCTCTCGATGTCTACCCTTACTATGGCTCCGACGCCGGCGCCGCCCTGCGCGCGGGGGCCAATGTGCGCACCGCCCTAGTTGGGCCCGGCGTAGATGCGTCGCATGCCCATGAGCGCACCCATGTGCAGGCGCTCGAAGCCACCGCTAAGCTTTGTCTGGCCTACATCCTCTCCCCATGAAAATCTTATTAGTCCCAAATACCTTCAAAGGCAGCCTCACCGCCACAATGGTGGCTAGCTCGAACTGGCTTTAACCAAGTATGCGGCAATCGAGACGGCCATGCGCCTAATTCTAATCAAACCTTCGCGCTGATATTCACGTCTTGCAAGGCTAGGTAGGGGTAGCAGGTGTTGCCGCGCCAAATTTGCTCTCGACTGAGGGCCGAAATGTTGTCCCTGAGGTCAGTGAAAGCGTTGACCGAGAACATACAGTCCTTGACACGCCCTACCAGTCGTCCCTTTTCAATCTTATACCCCAGGGAGATGTTCCCACTTACTTGACCACCGTAGGGATTGCCGGCCCATGCACCCATGGTCCCTTCAATGAGGACGCCTTCATCAATGCCGGCGAGCATTTCGTCAAAGCTCGATGAGCCGCCGGGGATGATGATGTTGTTAGGCACCGGGCCACCGGTGCTGCCGTTGCCCGTGGGGACAAGATTTAACTCCGCCGCGGTCTGCAGGTCTAGCAGGTAACTGGCAATGGTGCCACGATCAATCAAGGCCCGCTTCCCGGTGGGTGTTCCCTCGCGGTCAAAAGATTTGCTGCCCACCGCTCCGCTGGCGGTGGCATCGTCGATAATGCTGAGGCGCGGGTCAAAGCCTAACTCGCCCAGACGGTCTTTGAAGGGCGAGAAACCGCGCGCGACGGCCCTGCCATTTAAGCAGGCCAGCAGTGGGCTGACCACGGAGCCTACTTCGCTGGGAGCAAAGATGACCGGGTACTGCCCGGGCTTAATCGTGGCAATGTTTCGTGCTAAGCGAAAACTCTCGATAACCCTACTTTTTAATAAGTCGGTCTTCCCCTCATAATCCGTGCCGGCAATGTAATCCTGCACAAACAAGAAGCCGTCGCGCTCGCTGACGAGCTCGCCGCCGAACACGAGCAACCAAGTGGTGTACTCGCATTCCGCAGAAAAACCGGCCGAATTGGAGAGGGCATAGGTCCCCCTCTGCTTGGCGACTTCGGCCATGGCCTTGATATTCGGGTCATAAGCATGGAGCGCACTGACTAGGTCAGACGCCATATCGAGCATTTCCTGTTGGGTAACTCGCGTGACACGGGCGTCATAGACGCTCGGTTGCGCCAGTCTGGCTGCGCCGGGAAACTTATAACCTACGCTGCTCCCGTACTGCAGGGTGTTCGAGGCATATTTGAGCAGGATATCTTCGCTATGTGGCTTAGTGACGGTAGATGAGCCTAGTCGCCCTTCCCTGATTAGGCGCAAGGTAGTGCTCTGCTCTTCGGTCGAGGTGATTTCCTTGAGTTTGCTCGACTCAAAACTGACGGCCTGCCTTTCAGCATTGTACTGAAAGAGCTCGGCCTGTTCGGCGACTGTGGCGGCCCTACTAAGTAAGTCCTTCACTAATTTGCACCCCCAATGACAACTTTCTGGACGCGAACATGGGGCGAGCCCTCAGAGGTCGCCAAAGGGGACTGGCTGCCCTTGCCACAACCACCGGCATTATTATCGAAGAGGTAGTCGTCACCCACCATATCTATATTGGCCAGGGTGGTGAAGACATTGCCCGTCAAAGTGACGTCCTTGACGAGTTCCGCGAGTTTCCCTTGGCGAATCATGTAGCCGTGACTGGCCGTAAAGGTAAACATCTCCCCATTGGTCTCGCCACCGTAACCGCCCACCGCATAGACGCCAAGCTCAATACCCTGAAGCATTTCGGCGAAAGAGCTATTACCCCGGCCAATGCAGGTGGTGCGCATACGTACAATAGGTGGGAAGCTGTAATCTAGGGCCCGCGCCGAACCGGTGGGTTTTTCACCCATCTTCGCGGCACTTTCGCGCGAATGGAGTCGCCCCACCAATACCCCTTCTTTGATGAGGTCTGTTCTTTCGGTGGGCACGCCCTCATCGTCATAAAGTGAGGAACCCCTGTTGCCTCGCGCCAGTCCCGTATCGTAGATGTTCAGGATTTCACCCCCGAAACGCTTGCCGAGGGTCATTATTTGGCGTATCTCCTCGTTTTCGGTGATACTATCGGCCTCGCTTAAGTGGCCAAAGGCTTCATGCACAAAGAGACCCGCCATGCGGGGATCAAGGATGACGGTATACTCCCCGCCCTTGACCGTCGGAGCAGCCAAAAGGTCGACGGCCAACTGGCAGGCCTTACGCAGTTCGTCCTCCTTGCCAAGCACACAAGCAAAATCGTTGCTGCTGCCGGTGCTCACTCCTTCTTGCACGGTGATACTGCCTCTGGTGGCGATGGCGCGCATGCCACAGCCTATATCGACTTTTTCCTGGGAGATATAGGTTCCATCGGTGTTCGCAAAGAATATCTGGGTAGAGCGATCGAAGTACCGCACGAGGGAGCTGGTTATGGAGGGGTGATACCCTAGAATGATCTCGTTGTAACGAGCGAAGATGTCGACCTTTTCTTCTAGGGGGATGTCTCTGGGGTGGGTCTGTACCTCCGCGGCAATTTCCTGTACCACCGTCGCAACATCGGCCATGTGGCTTTTCTCATTTTTTACCGCCCCGATAGCCGCCGCCTGCTCACAGGCCAAGCGTACTTTTTGTTCGAGGTCAGCTAGACTGTTAAAGGAAACAAAGCCCCAACCTCCGTCCTTCTGAGCCCGCACGTTGCCGCCAAAGTTTAGGCTTTGCGCAATGTCATCGAGGTTGCGGCCCCGGTAGACGAGAGAAGTCTGGTGTGTTTCCTCGATGCGAATTTCGCAGTAATCTGCGTTGGCTGCCTCAAGGGCACGAAAAACTAACTCCTTCAATGACTTACCCCCCACCAAAGATAATCTTCCGGTATCTATTATTTGCCACCGCAGAAGATTATCCTGCCGGGAGCACTATTTTTTGTAGCGGCGATATCCCATGAGCGTCAATAAGAGTACAGGGACAATGAGCACCAACAGCGGCAGCGTGGTTGTCACGAAAACCAACACTCCGGAAACTATCTCGACCACTGTGTTCTGCCCCTGCCGATAGGCCGCGCTCAATCTGGCCCCTAGCCCGGCGAAGCCAACCGGCTTAGGAGGCACTGTGCCCCGTTCGGGGGTGAGCTGAAGCGACAAGGTCGCCATGTCCACACTATGGGTCAGGAACTTGAGCCGCCCGGTGGTCTGCTCTATCTCGGTGCGCACCCGCGTCAGGTGGCTTTCGACCTTGAGGAAGTCATCGATGGTATTAGCACGGCGCAAGAGTTCAAGCAGGCGGGTTTCTTCCTGGCGCATGACGCTGAGGCGAGCTTCTAAATCAATAAATTCCTCAGTGACGTCCTGGCGATTGGTGCTGCTGCTATCGAGAGTGCCTAGGGCAGAAAATGACTGCATGGCCTCGGCTGCTTGGTCACTGGGGATGCGCACGATAAAAGCCCAGAATTGATTTTCCGGGTGACTGTTAAAGTTGGCGCTCTGCACATAGCCCCCGAGCGCGGTGACAATCTCTAGGACCCTAAGCTGAGCGGCGTCGAGCTTAGGCACGGTGACGGCAAGTTGGGAGTGGGTGACCACCTTGCGGTCGACCACTACGCTAGGGGCTGCGAGTCGCATCGCATCGGTGCCGGCAAAACCCTTGCTCTCGGTGACGGGGGGCGTGGCTTCTTCACGGACCCACCGGACGGCCAGAAATGGGCCTGGGCCACCAAGGGCGATGACCACGAGAGCCACTAAAATGACCACGAGAGCCACTAAACCGAAAGGGGCAATTTTCGAGCGCATGTCCATACCTCCATCTGTCTTTCCCTTATTGACGGCTGGCGCAGAACTTTGTTCCCCCACTCAGTCTATGGCCTGCCTAGCCGCGATCATCTGTAAAATAACCGCACTCATGTTCTGCACTGCCAGATTCAAAAACTCACTGAAGACCTTGGAGGCCTGGCCATCGGCTTGATCGGAGATGCTGCGCAGCGCCACCCATGGCACCTTAAACAACAGGGCCACTTGGGCCCAGGCAGCAGTCTCCATGTCGACGCAGTCCCCCTGAAAAAGCTCCCTGAGCCGTGCGTTCTCCGCTCCGGCGACGAATTTATCGCCCGAGAGGACAGTACCCGAGCGCACTTTAATGGTTAATCCCGCATTTTCTCCGGCCTGCAGGGCCTCGCGCACCAAAGTTTGATCGGCGCTAAATAATTTCTTCCCTAGGACGGGCACCATGCCCACTTCGTAGCCAAAGGCCGAAGCGTCCATGTCATGTTGCAGGGCGCCGCTACAGACCACGACATCGCCAAGCTGCAGGTCCTTAGCGATGGCTCCCGCCACCCCGACGCCAATAACGGCCTTGAGGGGATGTAGAGAGAGCAGGTAGGCGAGCGCGGCAGCCGCATTAACCTTGCCCACACCACAGACTACGGCCAGGATGTCCTGCTTTCTCGCCCTATAGATAATCCAGGGGCCACCGAAGTCGGTCGGTTCAAGGTCTAGTGCGGCGCGCAACCCCTCTAGCTCGGAGTGCATGGCGCAAACAATCCCTAACATGGTCAACCTGCCTCGCCTCTACTCATCTATGCGTTTAAATTTAGCGGTAAAGTGGCGCAAGATAGGGGCCTCATACGTAAATTCAAGCCCGGCAATGCCGCTGCGGCGATCCCATACATTGGCGCAGGCCACGGCAATGACATCCATATGGCGATCGGTATAGACGCGCCGCGGTATGGTCAGGCGCAGCATTTCTAGCTTTGGGTAGTCGTGGTCATTGGTCGCTGGGTTTCGCCCGGCCAGACAGGTGCCGATTTCTACTCCGCGCACCCCGCCCTCGATGTAGAGCTCGACCCCGAGCGCCTGCGCGGGGAATTGATCCTGCGGCAAGTGCGGCAAAAAACGCCGCGCATCGAGATAGACCGCATGCCCACCCACGGGCTCAATTATTGGCACCCCATATTTTAGGAGTAAGTCGCCGAGGTACTTGACTTGCCCCACACGGTAGGCCAAGTAGTCTTCGTCGATGACCTCACGCAATCCTCTCGCTATGGCCTCCATGTCGCGACCCGCCAAACCACCGTAGGTGGGAAACCCTTCAAATAGGACCGCCAAGCCGCTGGTCTGTTGATAAAGAGCGGCATCGTTTAGGGCCAAAAAGCCGCCAATATTGACCAAGGCATCTTTCTTGGCGCTCATGGTGCAGCCGTCGGCGTAACTGAACATCTCCCGCACAATATCGGCCACCGTCTTCTCGCTATAGCCTGCTTCCCGCTGCTTTATGAAATAGGCATTCTCGGCGAAACGACAGGCATCGATAAAGAAGGGTTTGTTAAATTTCTTAGCGATGGCACTGACACCACGAATATTACTCATGGAAACCGGCTGCCCGCCACCGCTATTGCAGGTGATGGTGAGCATCACTAGGGGTACTTTGGCGTTATGTTCGGCCAAGAAACTCTCTAATCTATCGAGGTCCATGTCGCCCTTAAAGGGATAGGGTGAAGTCGGGTCAAAAGCCTCTTGCCGCACTAGGTCGACCGGTACCCCCCCCTTGTGCAGGACATGGGCCTTGGTAGTGTCAAAATGCATATTGTTAGGCACGAAATTGCCCGCGCGCAGCAATGTGTACAGCAGTAAATTCTCCGCCGCCCGCCCTTGGTGAGTGGGAACAACGTACGGAAACCCAAAAACATCCTCTACTGAGGATAACAAATTGTAGTAGTTCTTGCTGCCGGCGTAGGCTTCGTCACCCAGCATAATGCCTGCCCATTGGTTGTCACTCATGGCGGAGGTGCCACTGTCAGTCAAGAGATCAATATACACATCTGTCGACTTTAAACCAAAGAGGTTGTAGCCGGTGGCTTCTATTTTACGGGCTCTCTCTTCTCTGGTGGTCATGGTCACGGGCTCTACTACCTTGATGCGAAATGGCTCTGCTTGGGGCAATGTCCTGGTCACGATGCATCCTCCTCTACTTAGTTACTCTACTCTGACCTATCTGCTGCGCCGCTTGGCAGTCAGCGTGCGCATAATGACCGCACGCATCAGGCGCCGCGCCAGCTTCTTAGAATCATGGTGCAAGAGGCTCCCCCCCTCGAGCAGCTCACCCGTCACTACCTTGACCCCTATTTGCTGTAACCGGCTGTGGTCTATGGTTACAGGCAGTGATTGGGCCTCGCGGTACTTCGCGGCCAGTTCTGGCTTGATGTGTTCCGCATTGACCACGATATAGTCAACAATTTTTCCCCCGACGAATTTATGGATGGTGGCCACATGGTCGGCTGCGGTCAAACCGGTGGTCTCCCCCGGCTGGGTCATGATATTGCACACATAGATGATTATGGCTTGAGTTTCTAACAGAGCCTGGCTGACGCCCTTCACCAAGAGATTGGGCATGACCGAGGTATACAGGGAGCCGGGACCCAAGATAATGGCATCGGCTTCCCGAATGGCCCGCAAAACCTCGGGCAGGGGCAAGGCCTCCGCGGGCTCAAGGAACATGTCAACAATCTGCCCATTGCACTGCCCGACCTTGGTCTCGCCCACCACGCGGCTGCCATCCTTGAGCAAGGCATGCAGCTGTACCGGAGAATCGGTGACGGGTAGCACCTGTCCCTTAACCGCTAGGACCTTGCCAAACTCCTTGACCGCCACTTTAAAGTCCCCGGTGATGTTGGTCATGGCCACAATGAGCAAATTTCCAAAACTATGTCCCGCCAGCTCTCCCTCCGCAAAGCGGTACTGAAAGAGCTGTTCGAGCAATGGCTCGGTATCGGCTAGCGCCAGCACGCAGTTCCTGATGTCCCCCGGCGGCAGCACCCCAAGGTCGCTCCGCAATCGCCCCGAGCTCCCCCCATCATCCGCCACGGTAACCACGGCAGTGATATTGCTGGTGTACTGCTTTAAGCCGCGGAGCAGCACCGCCAGTCCCGTGCCACCACCAATGGCCACCATGCGGGGTCCACTTTGCCGCAAACGGCGCTCAAACAACACGTCGATGAGGTGGTTGTCATGCTCTGGGGCTAAGGTGTGGAGTATCGTAACCATGATTGACCTGATAGCTATGAGGACAAAGATAAGACCCACTGCCATTAACGAAAAACCCCAAAACATCGGTGGCGGACCGCCATAGATTAATCCTAGAAAAAGTAAGAATTTACTCTCCACATAACCGACAATCTCTCTTCCCCATAGCAACCCGAGCCCCGTCACAAAGAAAAAAAGGCCAAGTAACGCCAAAAAAACCCACCGCTTGATGCAGAGCCCGGGGTACAACCACTTCCAAAACCGCAAGGCTAAACCCCCTCGCTGATGTGGCGATGCTCAACCAGCACGCGATGACGACCCTGGTGCAGTACCTCGCGCAGACTCTCCACCATGGCCACCGAGCGGTGCCTACCCCCCGTGCAGCCTAGGGCCACTACCACCTGCGCCTTGCCCTCCTTGATGCAGTGAGGAAGGACAAAGACCAAGACCTTGTAGATCAAGGCCAAGTACTCAGCCGCGTGAGGGTCTTTCATCACAAACTCGCGAATGGCAGCATCTAGTCCGGTGAGGTGCTTGAGCTCTGGCACATAGAATGGGTTCGGCAGGAAGCGGCAGTCGAAAACAAAGTCTGCGTCTAGCGGCAGACCATGTTTATACCCAAAAGAAACTGCTCGCACGAGACAGCTTTGGGCATCATCCCCCTTAAGAAACAAAGATTGCAATTCATACTTAAGCTCCGCCGGCGTCAAGGCCGAAGTATCGATAACTTTATCTGCCCTCTCGCGCAGTGGCTTAAGGGCCTCTCTCTCCTGCCTTATCCCATCTTGAATGCTGCCTTCGGCGCTTAAGGGGTGGCGCCGCCGCGTCTCTTTAAACCGACGGATGAGGATTTCATCCGTCGCTTCAAGAAAGAGCATCTCGTGCGGCCACTCGTGGTAGCGCAAGTAGGCCAGCGCATCATGCAGCGCACCAAAAAACTCCCCGCCCCTGATATCCATGACGAGGGCGACCTTGGTTATTTTGCCACCGGATTGCGCACAGAGCTCAGCAAACTTTGGCACTAAGGCTGGGGGAAGATTATCGACACAAAAGTATCCGGCATCTTCGAGCAGGCGGATAGCCTGAGACTTGCCGGCACCGGAAAGACCGGTGATGATGACAAACTTAACGCCCTGCTTCACACCCACTGCCCTACCCCCTTTAACCCAGCAGCGTAGCAAATCTCTTCTTGCCGCGCTTAGCTAAAAATTTGCGGACGCCATCCGCTGTATGGTTAAGAATCTGTTCGGGCAAGATGCCGCAACTTGTGGCCAGAGCAAAGGCGTGGCTGACATCCCCCACCTGCCACGGAGTATGGGCATCGCTACCGAGCACGATGGGGACTCCGCACTCCAGGGCCAGTGCTCCCAGCTCTTGACAATTGGCTTCGCTCCCGCGCCGATAGGGCGAAACGAGGGAGGAGTTGTTCATTTCCATGGCCATGCCGGCCGCGGCGAGGGCCTCAACAAAGGCCCGATGATGAATCGGGAAGCGCGGATTGCCGGGGTGGACAATGACATCTGCTAAACCGGAATGGATGGCGCCGAGCAGGGCCGCCGTGTTCTCGTCGCGCGACCGCGGCGCCCAGCAATCATCATGCAGTCCCACCGCTACCCAATCGAGCATCTCGAGAAAATGGGGCTCTAAATCCAAGGACCCATGCTCATCAATAATGTTCGCTTCAATTCCGCGCAACACCTCCACCCCTTCGATAAAAGGCGGCAGCCACACCAAGGTGGTGAAATAATATTTGTGGGGCCCCCCCGGCAAAGCAGGACCATGGTCAGTAATAATGATAAGGTCCAAATCTTTACTGCTGGCGGCCTTTGCCATCTCCCAGATTGTACCGCAGGCATGCCCGCTGCTGATGGTATGCATGTGGGTATCAGCTTTAAACACACAATCACCCCCAAGTTAACTTTCTGCCTACATTATAACCCATTGTCCATTTTTTCGCTCTCGTTAGTTTGACCGCCACTCATCGATAGGAGGGGCCAGAAACCCATGAAGCGTAGGGCTTTTAGGTAGCGGCGTGACACGGCACGCCGACCCTCCCAGGTCGTACCCATGATGGAGAGAGACCACGACATGGTCGCCAGCTTTTGTGCCGGCGCTACAGCGTCCCATCGACCGGCGCTACAGCATCTGTCCATTTTTCGCTCGCGCATCTTTGCCATTACCCAATATTCCGAAAAGTATGTGTGTTTTCTGCGGCATTATGATATTATTTATTTCGAAGAATTCTTTCTACATAAAACAAAAGGGAGGCCTGTCATGAAACGCATTCTTTTCGTCGCCCTCGCCTTGGTCATCGTCCTATCCGTCATACTCACAGGTTGTCAGCCTCAGGCCCAGTTTCTGACTATAGCCACCGGTGGCACCGCCGGAGTCTACTTCCCATTAGGGGGGGCACTGGCCCAGATCCTCAACCAGAACATTCGAGGCATGGAGGCCAATGCCCGCTCCACCGGCGCCTCGGTGGCCAATGTCAACCTGATGACGGCCAAGGAAGTTGAAGTTGCCTTCATGCAAAATGACATCGCCCACTACGGTTTCACCGGAACAGAAATGTTTGTCGGCAGGAAGAACGACCAACTGCGCGGCATCGCCTCGATCTACCCCGAGGTAGTCCAGCTCATTGCCACCGAGGCCTCCGGCATTCGCTCCGTTGCCGACCTTAGGGGCAAGAGAGTGAGTGTGGGCGCTGCCGGTAGCGGAGTGGAGGCGAATGCACGGCAAATTCTCAATGCCTTTGGCATCCAGTACGCCGACCTTGGCAAGGCTGATTTTCTCTCTTTTGCTGAAGCCAGCTCCAACATGCGCGACGGCCACCTCGATGCCGCCTTTGTCACCTCAGGCGTGCCCACCGCCGCAGTCATCGAAATGGCCACCGCACTCCGGGTCCGCCTAATCCCCATCACCGGACCGGAGGTACAGGCCTTGCGCACCCAGTTCCCCTTCTACATGGAGGCCAAGATTCCGGCTGGCACCTACGCTGGGCAGACTGAAGAAATACCAACTCTCGCCGTAAAGGCCTTACTCGTAGTTAGGGCCGATCTCAGCGAGCGCTTGGTGTACGACATCACCAAGGCTCTGTTCAACAACCTGCCCGCCTTCGGGGCTGCCCACGTGCGCGGCAAGGACCTCGCTATCGCTACAGCTCAAGAAAATATGCCCATACCTTTGCACCCCGGGGCCATTAGATTCTACCGGGAAAGACGGTAGTGCTCGAAAAAATAGGGGCGTCGCGGCGCGGCGCCCCTCATTACTTGCTCTACGCTTCAGCTTTGGTATTTATTGCTCTGGCTACCGCCCTATTCCCCTGCCTGCGCGTCTTAATTATCACCGTAGATGGCAACACTCTGGCGGCACAAATGGCCAACTACGGCGACGAGGTGG
>QLUC01000026.1 GCA_018725275.1 Bacillota bacterium
AGATGATTGGCTAATGCAACGGAATAAATGAGAGTGAGAGTAAGGCGCTAGATTGGTTGCGCGAGAATCAACGGCGGGTAAGTGCCGAACTGCAGAGAGAATTTACTGCTCACTTTGCGTTGTCGGTTCTTGATTGGACATCGCTACTGGAGGCACAGTTAGGGCGATGGGACGTGGTTTGGGAAGAGAGTCAGGCGGGACTCAAAGAGCAGATCGAGACGTTCCAGGAACAAGTAGAGATGGCCCTTGAAGGAAAGATGCAAGTGCAACAAGCGAATGCTACAAACACAGCCTGTCGAAAAAACAGTCGCAGATAAAGGCAGGGGGCGCAGAAAAGGAGATAATGGTGTACAATCAAGGAGGTAGAAGAGGGTAAGTTAGAGGAGGCGTGCTATGCGCGGTCTGGCTGTCGTACTTGGTGTGTTGTTGGCAATAGCTGTGTTTCTTGCCTGTCTATCAGCGGCACTTCTTTGGGTTAGTTTTGATCGTGCTTTTTATGCCGCGGAGTTCACCGCTTTGGGTGTTCCCGCCGACCTCATGGTTGACTTGCCGACTCTCATGGGCTATACGGAAGTCTTGCTTGATTATTTAAGGGGCGAGGTACCAAGCCCAAACGTGGTAGCGACTGTGCGGGGGCGAAATGGACCGCTCTATGGTGAGCGGGAAGTGCATCATCTCAAGGACGTTAGGGTGCTCATGGCTTTGGCCTTCTTGGTGCGAAACCTTAGCATCGTCTTGGTTTTGGCATTGTCGGCAATGCTCATTGTTATCCGGCAAATTAAAGAGGCAGCAAGGGCGTATCTGTATGCCGCAGCTGGCATCCTTGCTGTGCTCCTAGCTTTAGTTGTTTTAGTGGCAGTGGATTTCACCCATTATTTTACCGTCTTTCACCTAATCGCCTTCGACAACGACCTGTGGTTGCTTGACCCTGCTACCGAATACTTGATACGCATGGTGCCCGAGCCCTTCTTCATTGCGGCGGCGCGGCGCATTGCGCTACTGGCCGTGGGTAAATTTGTGGCCTTAGGCTTAGCGGTCTTAGTGGCGGGTTCTCTTCACGCACATGCTGTTAAAAGAAACAGTCCCAATGCTTAATTCCTTCTCCATACGTCCCTCTCCTTTGCGGATTGTCTTTTCATCCTGCCCTGAATGTCGGGGTTGTATGTGGTGAGGGTGGTGGCTTACATGGCCAATGAAATTCCTGCCATGGCGATGAGGACCGCGACAAGCGGCCATTTGTACTCGCGGTAAAGCGGCATGATCTTGCACTCGAAGTGAGCAAGGGTTACTACTTGACAGAGGTGTAGGGGAGAGGCAAAGTACCCCACGAGGGATGAGGAGTAGGCTGCGACTGTGCCAAAGACAACTAAATCAGTGGCAACCATGATCGGGAACAAAAGGGGCATAGTAAGAGCTATTGCGGATGTGTTTGACGAAGAAAAGAAGCCCACCAGTAGTGGCAAAATAATAAAGAGGGCCTGGGGTGGCAAACCGGTGCGGAGGAGTTGTTCAATGAGTGGGGGTAAGGATGCTACCTGGACAGTGACAGCCTTAAAAATCATAATGCTGGCACCCGAAGCGATGATGGGGAAATTAAGGCTGCGATAGAGCAGTCGAGAAATACCATCCAGCGGCACTCCCCCTAGGTAAAGAGCCAAAACCAGTCCCACCAGAAGAGCTACCGGAAGGGGAATATCTAAGGCGACAGTCAAAGTCAGACTCACCCACATCGGCGAAGTGAATTTAAGGAGTTCGTATATGTCGCGCCTGGTGGCCCGCCGAGCAGTAGGTATGTGGTCTGGAACCTTGTGGAGGTAGCTATAGTAACCGGCGACCAGCACAGCCACTGCTAGGGGTAGCTGCCAGGCAATGAGAGTGGAAATTTTAACGCCGGTGATGCTAGTGATTAGGACGAAGGCGGGCATCAGGGGGTAAACAAAGTACCAACCATGGCGGAACAATAAATTGATGGCCGAGAGCCGTTCGGGGGGCAATTCGAGCTCTGCCCCTAGTTCTCGCACCGTGGGCGCCGACAAAATGGCTCCTCCGGTCACTAAGAGGGAGCCAATGATGGAAGGGACCAACATGATGGTCAGCTTGGTGCTCCGGAGCACTATTTGTAGCAATTCCACCATGCGCGCGAGGAGCCCAAGTTCTTGCATGACGGCACCAAGCAGGCTGATGAGACCAAGCGCCAGCATGAGGTCAATGGCCGCTGGCTCGACTAAGGCCGAGGCTGAAATCTGTATGAGCCTGAGTAATCCCTGGCCTGAGGTCAGGCCGACTAAAACTGCGCCAATAAGCAAAGCTAAATACAAGTGCACTTTGCGTTGTACGAGAAAAATGATGGCAACAAACGAGAACGCCAAACCGAGAAGATCCATGGTAGTTCTCCTTCCCTAACAGGTAACTTTTTGGGAGATGATTTCAATTCATTATACAACGATATCGACAAGTCTTCGCCCATTTTGTTACGGTTGCCATATTATTTTTGCCGGCATGGGGACATCAGACTGGGCATATCTATAGAGGCCATAGTTAGTGCGCACAAGTCTGATTTTAGTGCAAGAACTCCGACTCTGCTGTAGCGCCGGCACAAAAACCGGCGACTTCGTGAGGGTCGGCGTGCCATGTCACGCCGCTACGCAGTGGAATCAAGTTTGGAGTTGTTGTCAACAATAGAGGTTCTGCGCACAAGGAAACGCGTCGGTAGTGGCGAATGATTAAGGGGAAGTGTTTTGGCTAGGAGGCTCCGTTAGATGGATTTTGTGCATCTGCATTTACATACTGAGTACAGCTTATTAGATGGGTTTACGAAAATAGATAGTCTCGTCAAGCATGCTAAGCGTCTTGGTCAAAGGTCGGTCGCCATAACGGACCATGGCAACATGCACGGAGTTATCGAATTTTACCGCGCCGCGAAGAAAGAAGGCCTTAAACCAATTATTGGGTGTGAGGTCTATGTGGCCACACGCACCCGCCGCGACCGCGAGGCAAAAGTCGATGCTGATTCGTACCACTTGGTACTTTTGGCTACTGATGAGGTTGGCTACAAGAATCTCATCAACATGGTCAGTGCAAGTTACCTTGAAGGTTTCTACTACCGCCCACGGGTAGATTGGGAACTCTTAGAGGCACATTCCGCTGGGTTGATTGCGCTCAGCGCCTGCCTTGGCGGCGAAATACCTCAACGGATTATGCAAAACGATCACCGCGGCGCGCGGGAGGTAGCCCTGCGCTTGGCCACCGCATTCCCCGATCGCTTCTATCTAGAATTGCAGGAGCATGGTTTGCCCGAACAGAAACAGGTCAATCTCGCCTTGGTGACTCTAGCACAAGAGCTATCCCTGCCCTTGGTGCTCACTAATGATGCTCATTATGTCACCGAGGGTGATTATGCTGCCCATGATGTGCTCTTGTGTGTGCAAATGGCCAAGACGATTAACGACCCAAGCCGTCTGCGCTTTGTCCCCCAGTTTCATGTCACGACGGCCGAAGAGCTGCTAGCTCGTATACCATACCTGCCGCACGACCTCCTCCGCGAGGCCGTAGCGAATACGGTGCGCATTGCAGATAGGTGCAATGTCGAGTTTAGTTTCGATCAAGTGCACCTGCCACAGTTTGAGATTCCGGAGGGCTACACCGAGCAGTCCTATTTGGAAAAGATTTGTCGGGACAAAATTCATTGGCGCTATCCTAATCCGAGTGCGCAGGTGCTAGAGCGCCTGGCGCTAGAGTTAGATATTCTCGGGCAGGCCGGGTATGCAGGTTACATGTTGATTGTCCAAGATTTTACCAGTTTCGCACGGGGGCAGGGCATTCCCGTCGGCCCAGGCCGGGGCTCCGCCGTCGGTTCAATTGTGGCGTATATCTTAGGTATTACCGACCTTGACCCCTTGCCCTATGACCTGTTGTTTGAGCGTTTCTTGCATCTTGAGCGCATTACCATGCCGGATATCGACATAGACTTTTGTTATGAACGTCGCGATGAGGTTATTAAGTATGTCACCGACAAGTATGGCTCCGACAATGTTTGTCAAATTGTTACTTTCGGTACGTTAGGCGCCAGGGCCGCAGTGCGTGATGTAGCCCGGACGATGGCCGTGCCGCTGCCTGAGGTGGACCGGATTATCAAGTTTGTCCCAGAGGAACTTAACATTACTATTAAGGAAGCGCTTGAAAAGTCCCAAGAATTGTCCGCCCTCTACCAAGCGGATGCGCGCGTCAAGGAGCTCTTAGACTTTGCGCTAGCCCTCGAAGGGATGCCTAGACATATTTCAGTTCATGCTGCTGGGGTGGTTATTGCCCCTTACCCGCTCAGAACGCTCATCCCGCTGGCGAAATCAGGCCAAGCGGTCATCACCCAGTTTGATATGGATACCGTGATGGAGCTTGGCTTGCTTAAAATGGATTTTTTGGGGCTACGCACCCTCACGGTCATTCGTGATTGCCTGGCTAACATCAAGGAAAAGAGCGGGCATATTGTAGATTTTTCGCGTCTAGGTTATGAGGATGCCGATACTTACGCTATGATTGCTAAAGGTGAAACGCTGGGTGTTTTTCAGCTGGAGGGTGGCGGCATGCGCAACTTCTTCTCCAAGCTGCGCCCGACTTGTTTTGAGGATGTGGTGGCCGGTATTTCACTCTTTCGTCCGGGGCCGATGGAACAAATACCCCGTTACTTGGAAGGGCGCGAGCGTCCAGGGGCCATTGAGTATGCCGATCCGCGCTTAGAGCCGATACTCAAGGTGACCTACGGCTGCCTTGTCTACCAGGAGCAAGTGCAACGCATCTTCCGCGAATTAGCCGGATACTCTCTGGGAAGAGCGGACGTGGTGCGCCGGGCCATGGCCAAGAAAAAACCTGAGGTCATGGCTCTGGAGAGGGATTATTTCTTAAATGGTATTGTCGACGAGGAAAGTGGGAGAAAAATCGTACCGGGCGCCTTAGCCCAGGGCGTGGAGCGAGAAGTTGCTAACGGCATTTTTGATCTCATGGCAGAGTTTGCCAAGTACGCCTTTAACAAGTCGCATGGGGCTGGGTATGCGGTGCTTGCCTATCAGACAGCCTACCTCAAGTGTCATTACCCGCGGGAGTTTTTGGCGGCTTTGCTCTCCTCGGTCACCGGCAATACCGATAAATTGCAGCTCTATTTAGAGGAATGCCGGCGGCTTAGTATCACGGTGCTTCCGCCCGACATCAATGAGAGCGAGGCCAATTTCGGGGTGAGCGGCGATGCCATTCGGTTCGGATTGGCCGCCGTCAAGAATGTCGGCACCAAGGTCATTGAGCCAATCGGCAGGCATAGGAAGGCGGGAAGGTACAGCGACCTATATGATTTCCTCCTCAGAGTTAACGAAGGGGTTACCACCCGCCGCACTGTGGAGTACCTCATTCGCGCTGGGGCCATGGCTTCGCTGGGTTTGAATCGCCGTCAGCTCTTAGAAATCATGGAAGAATGCTTCGAAAAGGTGGCTAAGGAGAAACGGCAGCGCGAGACGGGCCAAATTTCGTTGTTTGAAGTTTTTGGGGAGGCTGAGACCGGTAAAGCACAAATTAGCGTGCCGCAGATTGCTGACTTTTCTATGGGCGAAATCCTCGAGATGGAGAAGGAATTGCTTGGTTTTTTTGTTTCCGGACATCCCCTGGACGCCTATGCCTCCGTCCTCAAGAAGCACGGCAAGCAATCCATCGGTATGCTTAGCGAATTAGAGGAAAAGAGCGAAGTCACTGTCGCCGGGATGATTAATGACACTAGGGTCATCATTACCAAGGCGGGAAAGCGCATGGCTTTCGCCCAAGTAGAGGATTTTGGCGGCACAATCGAGGCGGTTTTCTTCCCGCAAATTTTTGAAAAGCAAGGCGAGCAAATCGCGGCGGGTCGCGTGGTAATGTTGCGAGGAACCATTTCCAAGCGCGATGAACGCCTTTCGCTGGCCGTCAATGAAATGAAGCTTTTGGCGCTAGAGAACGACGGTCTTGGTGAGCGGCAGGAGCCACAAAAAGTCTGTTTGCGCGTAGGTCTAAAGGAGAGGTCACTGCTCGAAGAATTGCGGGGCATATTGCGGAAAAGTCCCGGATCTGTGCCTGTGCAACTACAGATCGGTGAGGCCACGGTGCAAGTGGACAGTAGCCTGTATGTAGCGGTCAGCACCAGTCTAACTGAGGAGTTAGTAAGAGCACTGGGTTCGTCCAACGTGGACGTAAAATGGAGGTGTCTATGAAAGAAATCGTAATCAGGCAGCTTGCCGAGCGCGGCGTAGAACTAATGGATATTGCCGAGTTAGTCAGGGAATTGCAGCGGCCCTACAGTCCGAATCTTACGCCGGAGGTTTGTCTGTCCATGGTTGGGGCCGTATTAGAAAAACGCGAAGTCCAGCACAGTATCCTCGTGGGCATAGCCCTAGACACTATGGCTGAAGACGGAAATATGCTTGAGCCTCTGCGCTCCATCGTGGTGGAGGATGAGCCGCTTTTTGGCGTAGACGAGATCTTAGCCCTCGGAATCACCAATGTTTATGGGACGATTGGCCTCACTAATTTTGGGTACTTGGACAAGGTCAAACCAGGTATTTTGCGCGTGCTCAATAATCATCCCGAGAAAGTGCACACATTTTTGGATGATATAGTAGCCGGGATTGCTGCGGCTGCGTCCGCACGCATAGCGCACAATATATTTAAGTAAGGATATTTGTTGAGAGAAGGGGCAGGGATAATTATGAGGAGGATTGGGGTGCTCACGAGCGGCGGCGATGCGCCGGGAATGAATGCCGCCATTAGAGCCGTGGCACGTAAGGGTCTACATGAAGGCTGTGAAGTGGTAGGCATACGCCGTGGCTATGCCGGTCTCATCGCGGGTGATTTGTTTAACCTCGACCGGGGTGCGGTAGCAGATGCTATTCATCGCGGGGGCACCTTGCTCCGCACAGCGCGTTCACCGGAATTTATGACTGAGGCGGGTTTTCAGCGCGCCATCGCTGTGCTCCGGGAACACGATGTAGATGGGCTTGTGGTCATCGGGGGCGATGGTTCGCTACAGGGCGCAGAGAAACTGTATGACAGTGGGATTATGACGGTGGGTATTCCGGGGACTATAGATAATGATATCCCGGGAACAGAGGAGTGCCTAGGGTTTGACACCGCAGTGAACACTGCAGTCGAGGCCATGGATCGCATCCGCGATACCGCGACATCGCATGAGAGAACCTTTGTCATCGAAGTTATGGGGCGTAATTCCGGGCAACTTGCGGTGGCCGCGGGCCTTGCGGCAGGCGCGGAGTCGATTTTGGTGCCTGAAGTACCCCTAGCGCTGGAGGAAATATGCGCTAGACTGAGTCGCGGACAGCAGCGAGGCAAGCTCTACAGCCTTATCGTAGTCTGTGAGGGGGTAGGGACAGGGTTTGCTGTGGGCGATTATGTGGCCAAGTGTTCCGGCCTAGACACTCGCGTGACGGTGTTAGGGCATGTGCAAAGGGGAGGAACGCCTAGCGCCCGCGACCGCATGTTAGCCAGCCAAATGGGTGCGATGGCTGTAGAATTGTTGCAGGCTGGCCGGGGCGGGGTTATGGTGGGAGTGAAATTGGGGAGAGTGGTTCCTATGTCCATTGCGGAGGCTCTTAGCAGTGGCTCTAATTTTAGGCATGATTTGTACAAGCTTGCAGCGATTTTAGCGCAGTAGGAGGCCGGATGGAATATCGATTACTGGGTAGGACAGGCCTTTTGGTGTCGCGTTTAGGCTTAGGGGGCATACCCATTCAACGGGCCACGCAGGAAGTGGCGGATGAGATGTTGGCCGTATGTCAAGACCTGGGCATAAATTTCATCGACACCGCTCGCGGGTATCGCGACAGCGAAGAGAAGCTTGGCAAGGCGCTCCGCGCTAGGCGCGGTTCGTTTCACTTGGCCTCTAAGTCAGCCCGCCGAGATGCCGCAGGCTTTAGGGAGGATCTGGAGCGCGGTCTACAATTGCTCCAAACAGACCATATTGACCTTTATCAGCTACACATGGTGAGTGCGCTCGATGTCTGGGACCAAGTGCAAGCTCCGGGTGGGGCTCTGTCGGCGCTCCTCGCAGCGCGACAAGAAGGCCTAGTGAGATTCGTGGGGGTCACCAGTCATAATAACGACGTTCTTGAAATAATGATAAAGAGCAATCTCTTTGACACAGCGCAATTTCCTCTAAACGTCGTCGAGTCGCAGTTTCTAGGTTCACTAAATTTAGCGCGAAAGTTGCACATGGGCACCATTGCTATGAAACCTCTCGCCGGCGGCGCATTACAGCGCGCTGACTTGGCCTTGCGGTATCTATTGCCTAGCACTGTGGATACTATTATTCCGGGCATGGACACGGTGGAGCAACTACATAGTAACTACGCCGCAATAGAGCTCGGGGTACTGACAGCGGATGAGGCCGAACACCTGCAGGAAGATGCAGCAGCCCTCGGGGAAGACTTTTGCCGTCGTTGTGAGTACTGTCTGCCTTGCCCGGTAGGCATTCGCATCCCCACATTATTTATCCTAGAGGGCTACGTCAACAGATATGGGTTGCAGGAATGGGCGCGTGAAAGGTACTGGGGGATGCCATCGCAGGCCGATGCTTGTACCGAATGCGGCTTATGTGAAAAGCGTTGTCCATATAATCTGGGCATTCGACGCAAATTAAAGCAGACTAAGTCTGTCTTCAGACGGGAGTAGGGAAGGGGTGTTAGGTCATTGCGGGTCGCCATTGTTGGTGCTACCGGTGTAGTGGGTCAAACTCTGCTTGGAGTGTTAAGCGAGCGTAACTTCCCCTTAAGAGAAGTTAGGCTGCTAGCTTCGGGGCGTTCCATAGGAAAGCAGTATGAGTATAAGGGCGAGAGCCTAGTTGTGGCAGAAGCACTGCCTGAGGCTTTTCTGGGGATTGATATCGCTTTTTTCTGCGCCTCGGGCGAGGTAGCGAGGGCGCTCGCGCCGTGCGCTGTTCGAGCGGGCGCGGTGGTCATTGACAATAGTTCTGCGTATCGCATGGACGACAACGTCCCTCTTATCGTTCCTGAAGTTAACGCTGCAGAAATTGGCCGGCATTGTGGCATCATCGCCAATCCCAATTGTTCCACCGTTATCATGGCGATGGCCTTGAAGCCCCTCTATGATGCGGTGGGGGTGAAACGCGTCGTTGTCTCGACTTATCAAGCTGTGTCCGGCGCAGGAATTGAGGCCGTAGAAGAATTGAAGGAACAAGTGGCCGCCTTTAACGGAGGCCCACTTAAAGCGGCGAAAATACTGCCTACTGCTGCCGCTAAGAAGCATTACCAAATTGCCTTTAATGTCATACCCCAGGTTGATCTTTTTGCCGAACATGGTTACACCAAGGAAGAGTGGAAAATGGTATATGAAACGCGCAAAATATTTGGCGATGATACGCTACAAGTATCGCCCACTACAGTGCGTGTGCCGGTAATGTGGTGCCACTCACTGGCCTTAAACGTTGAGACCCACCGTCCGCTGACCGTTGACCGCGCACGGGAACTGCTCGCGGTAGCGCCGGGTGTCGTGCTTTTGGATGATACCGATAACCAGATCTACCCCATGCCTATTGATTTTCCCGACAGGGACGAGGTTTTTGTCGGACGTTTGCGACAAGATTTCAGTCTGCCTAATGCACTCAACATGTGGGTGGTGGGCAATCAATTGCGAAAGGGCGCGGCATCAAATGCTGTGCAGATTGCCGAATTTCTCGTTAAGAAATAGTTAGGTATGGATCGTGTGAAGTATGGTCATACTAGTGGCAATAACTCTAAAGGAGGGAAAAACGGTGAACATAGTGTGGTTCGAAAAGACCCCCAAAGGTAGAGGCAATGCTGCTATCGATAAGGCCTACAAAATTACATTTACGGACAAACCTAAGGGCGTACGCTGTAATGTGGCTCTGACGCGCAAATTAGCTGAACTGGGTACAGATTATGTCTTGATGGGAATAGAGCAAGAGTCCTTTGTAGTAAAACCTGTTTTGGGGCGGGGGCAAGGATTCAAGCTCATCACCAACAAGAGCAGTGCTCAGGTTTGCGCGGCTTCAATTGGAGAGTGGGCGGTCAAGAACTCACTGATTAAGAAGCGGGTCAAAGGTCATTGGGACGAAAAAAACTCCTGTTTTGCCTTTGATTTGACCTCGGCCATTCCCGAGGGTGCTGCAGATGAACCGCTGGTGACCACTTTTTAGAGGACTTTGACAATCACCCCCGAACATAAACATGGGGGTGATTGTTTTGAAGATGAGCAAATGGAGCCAGGCCATTCATGCCGGCAAGGGCGCCAAGGTGGTACGCAGCCGTCCCACCGTCCAGCCCATTTTCCAGACGTCTGTTTTTAGTTTTGACTCTTTAGAAGAAGTGGACCAGGCCTTTAGCGGGCAAGAGGGTGGCTATATCTATTCGCGGTACGGCAATCCTAGTGTACAAGCATTAGAACAGGCACTAGCCAGGCTGGAGGGAGGAGACCAGGCGCTGGTTTGTTCCTCGGGCATGGCCGCTATAACCGCCACACTGCTGTCTTTATGCCAGGCGGGAGATCATGTTATCGCCGCTGAAGACCTCTATGGAGGTACTAGGGGGTTACTCGAGCGAGAGCTGACACGGTTCAATATCGAATCCAGCTTCGTAAATGTCACCATGCCGAGCAAAATTGAGCCGCTGGTTCGTCCCAACACGAAGGTGATTATCGTGGAGACGATTTCTAATCCCCTGATGCGTCTCGTTGATTTCGCGGCCCTAGTGGCCCTCAAGCGGGCCTATAGACTCACCTTGGTGGTAGATAACACGTTTGCCAGCCCGATGTTGTGCCGTCCCCTCGAGCAAGGGGCCGACTTGGTCGTCGAAAGCCTGACCAAGTACATCAATGGGCACTCCGATGTTACCGCGGGGGCGGTCATCGGGGGCACAGACAATATTGAACGTATCAAGGGGTTCCACATTCAGAGCGGGGCGGTGGCCAGCCCCTTTGATGCTTGGTTGGTAATGCGCGGCCTGCAGACGCTGCCGCTGCGCATGCGTCAACATACCGCCAATGCCATGATCCTGGCAGAGTTTTTGACGGCACAGCCTCTGGTGGTGTGCGTGCACTACCCCGGGCTACCTGGCCATGGGCAGCATGCTCTGGCCGCAAAACAATTAAGTGGTTTCGGCGGCATGCTCAGTTTTGTCGTCCATGGCGGCAGTTATGGCGCCGAACAGGTAGTTAAAGCCCTTTCAATGGTTGATTTCGTCCCCAGCTTAGCGGGCGTCGCCACTTCTGTTTCCCATCCAGCCAAGACCAGTCATCGCGGGCTCACTCCTATTGAGCGGGCCAGACTTGGCATAGATGACGGTATGATTCGCGTCTCGGTCGGGCTAGAGGATGCTCCGGATATTTGCGCCGACTTTGCTCACGCCTTGCGGCACAAAGACAATTGAGGTCTAGGTATGAGGGAGTATTTTGACAATATACTAATGGTAGTATCCCTTGGTGCAGGTGATAAAGTGGCACCAAGGGACGAATTATGCGTGAGGTGATGAAGTGAAAAAACTGTTATGCCTAGTGGCGGCTTTGATTTTTTTCGTTACTGCCCCCGCATGGGCCGAGCCCCCAGTGGAGCCTGCGGTCGAAGAAACTGTCGTGGAGTTTGCCCGAGCGCGCATCGCGAGCATGGAAGAACTACCCGAAGAGGGCGGTACCGACGAATTTGGCTTCCCCTTGCGCAGTTTTCGCACTGAGATTGAAATACTGAGCGGGCCTTTTCGTGGCCAAATTGTAGAAATAACACATGT
Source organism: Bacillota bacterium (assembly GCA_018725275.1). GTDB lineage: Bacteria > Bacillota > UBA994 > UBA994 > UBA994 > BS524. Next base: position 11,781 of record QLUC01000026.1, read on the forward strand.
TTTGACCGGGACACCGGCCTTTGACATTGTGGTGGACATCGGCGACAGAGTTATAGTTGGAGTGGAAACTGATAATGGAGCGCTCAAAGAAGTAGTCATTGCTGACTACGAGCGGGATCGCTCTCTCTATTTGCTGACCACACTATTTGCGGTACTACTGATTGGACTTGGCGGACTAAAGGGATTTAAGAGTCTTTTGTCATTGATTTTTATCGGGGTGATGATTCTCTTTGTCTTTGTCCCCCTGCTTCTGCGCGGGGTCAACCCCATCTGGTTGGCGGTCTTGGTTTCGGCAGTGTCGACAATTTTTACGCTTCTCCTTGTCGGGGGTGCCAATCGCAAGAGTTTTGCCGCCATCATTGGGACGATTGGTGGCGTCGCGGTGGCAGGAGTCTTGGCCGTATTGGTAGGGGCAAACACTCATGCCACAGGTCTGTCCGGACAAGAATCACAAATGTTGATGTTCATACCGCAAGGGGTTAACTTTGATTTCCGCGCCTTACTCATGGCCGGCATCATTATTGGCGCACTGGGTGCGGTTATGGATACTGGCATGTCCATCGCCTCGGCTATGACCGAAATACGACGGGCGAACACAAAAATGTCGTGGGTAACGCATTTTTGGTCGGGAATGAATATAGGGCGCGACGTCATGGGAACCATGGCTAATACCCTGATTCTCGCTTATACGGGAGGTTCGCTCGCCCTACTACTCTTAGTGCAGGCCTACGAGGTAGAATTCATCAGGCTTATCAACATGGACTCCATTGCTAGCGAGGTTCTACGAGCCTTGGCAGGGAGCATTGGCCTTGTCGCCGCCATCCCCATAACGGCTGCCGCCACAGCGTGGCTCATGCGGCCGCGCCCACACCAAAAAATTGAGCATTAGACCTCGATCGTTAACCCCGAGGCCGCCAGGATAATTTCTCCGGAGAATTGCGTCCTCGCTTCTTCGCGGATGGCCATCAGGTCATCAGCCGGCCAAAAGTGAGTAAGTACCAGCTTCTTCACATGCGCAGCCTGCGCCAATCGACCCGCATCGCCAGCACTGAGATGTTCCGCAGTGTTGGCGCCTTTATTTTTTTCTAAGAAACTGGCCTCGGCCAGGAGTAGGTCGGCGTTTTGGCAAAAATCTACTAAATTATCCTGCCAAGCGGTGTCGCCGGTGTAGACCAGAGTCTTTCCCTCGACCATAGCCCGGACCGCGTATGCGGGGTAGATGTGCTTGGTGCGGGTAAAATCGAATCTGATACCTGCTATGTCTATGGTGTTCTCGTGGATGATGGGGCGGATGTCGAGCGTGTTCAAAAATGGCAGTAGCGAACGCTCCAATGGTGGCTGCTCGGGGGACAGCACCAGAAGCGGCGACGCTTGCCCCGCACGCATGCCCATAAAGCGGGCATAGCGCAGGACGAGTAGATCGCAAAAATGGTCAGAATGGAGGTGGCTGAGAATCACTGCGGATAAGTCGCTATTTTGCAGGTCGCAGACCTGGCCCAGGTTGCTCACCACGCCGCTGCCACAGTCTAAAAGGACTTTGGCGGTGGCGTGTTCTAGCAGGTACCCCGGACCGGCGCCGTTGACCGGTGGGTAGGGCGCGTAGCAGCCTAAAATGTGTACTTTCATGGTAGGGAAATCGGCCATGTACTAACTTGCGAAACGAGGCGATAGTTGGTCAAATCGAAGTGTATGGGCGTTACTGAGGCAAACCCTTGGTCAATGGCCCACACGTCGGTGTGGGGGGTGGTGTCAGTTTCCACACTGTTGCACATCCAATAATAATCTCGCCCGTTTGGGTCTTGGCGTTTATCGAAATGGTTGGTATAGCGGCGGCTACCTAGGGTAGTGACCAACACTTTAGAGGGCGGGTTCTTTGGCCAGTTGACATTGAGCAGGGTGTCGGGGGGCAGGTTATGGGTGCTCCAGATGCTAGCCAAGTGGCAAGCAAACTCTGCCGCTCCCTCATAATCGATGGTGCGGAAATCGGCCAGAGATATGGCTATAGCGGGTAGCCCCAACATGGCGGCTTCGATGGCCGCAGACACGGTGCCCGAGTATAGTAAATCAGTGCCCAAGTTGGCGCCGCGGTTGATGCCGGAGATAACTATATCAGGTTTAGCGATTAATTCGGCGAGAATGGCCAGCTTGACGCAATCAGCAGGAGTGCCATCAACGGCCAAAGCCTGGTCAATGCCATCTATGACCACCCGCCGCGTCCTAAGTGGGCGGTGGATGGTGATGGCATGGCCGGTGGCGCTCTGTTCCCGGTCAGGAGCGACAACCGAAACCTTGCCGATCTTGCGTAGCGCCTGGCCGAGGGCCGTTATGCCGGGAGCGCTGATACCATCATCGTTGGTGATGAGGACATGCATAAATAACACAACCTTCCTGGACTATAGTGATTACAACTTTGCTAGGTGAGCTTTATACTCTTCTCGATATAAGTGGCAAACCATAACTGGAAGACAATTATGGCCCACAATCTTCTGCTGTGGTCCTTTTTGCCGGCGGCATGTTCGGCGAGGAGGTCGAGAGCATACTGTTTGTTGATGTACTCGGTCGTGTTGCTTTGCATGAGTTGCGCGCGAACATCCTCGAGCCACTCCCGTTTCATCCACTCCCGTGTGGGCACAGGGAAACCTCGTTTTGGTCTATAGGCTACATCCTGTGGTAGCCACGCAGTGGCTGCCTGTCGCAAGACGTACTTAGTCATGTTTTCGGCAATCTTGAAGTGCGCCGGGATGGTCGCCGCAAATTCCACCACATGGTGATCAAGAAAAGGAACTCTCAGTTCAAGTGAGTGGGCCATGGTCATGCGGTCAGCTTTGACTAAAATATCGCCAGACAGCCAAGTATTAAAGTCGAGAAACTGCATTTGGGAGATGTCGTCGAGATGGGCGCAGGCCGCAAAATACGGCGCCGTTACAGCAGTAGCTAGGATGCGGCGCGAGCGACAAGGCAGGAGCTTGTCCTTTTGCTCCTCAGTAAATATCAAAGCGTTCCCGAAGTATCGTTCGGCTAGGGGAGTGCCGGCGCGTCGCACATAATCTTTGCCCTTTGTTCCCTCAGGCAGAAATTTGGCCGCCCTAACTAAAAGTGCTTGCAATGCCCCCGGCAACAACTCAAACTTGCGCACCTCTGCCGGCTCGCGGTAGATACCATAACCACCGAATACTTCGTCTGCGCCTTCACCACTCAGGACCACCGTGATATCCTGTCCGGCTCTCGCGGCGACAAAATAGAGGGCGCAGGCTGCCGGGTCGGCGACGGGCTCGTCCATGTGCCACACTATGCGGGGGAGTGCTTGCCAGAACTCACCTGCCGAAACCTTGATTTCGTGGTGGTCGGTTCCTAGCACCTCGGCGGTGCGGCGCGCTTCCGAGAGCTCGTCGTACTTATTTTCAGCGTAGCCAACGGAATATGTAGAGAGCTTTTCTTGTCGCCGCAAGAGAGCCACAATGACGCTAGAGTCGACGCCGCCTGAGAGAAAGGCTCCCCGCGGGACATCACTCATCATATGCATACGTACCGCCTCGGTGAGAAGATGCCTGGTTCCTTCGATGAAGTGCGAGAGCGGCTTATTCTCCGGTTTAAACTCTAGTTGCCAGTATCGCTTAAGGGCGAGCTGTCCGTCCTTCAGGGAAAAATAGTGGGATGGGGGCAAGCGATAAATGCCCTCGAACAAAGTCGCCGGGTCCGGCACGAATTGAAAGGTAAAATAGTGCTGTAAACTAGTTTCATTAATCTGCGGAACCACATGGGGATGAGCCAAAATGGCCTTGACTTCGGAACTATAGATAAAGCGATTGCCCGGCATGGTGTAATAAAAGGGTTTGATGCCGAAGCGATCTCTTGCTCCGTGGAGAGTCTTAGTCCGAGCATCCCATAACACGAAGGCAAACATGCCCCGCAACTTCGCCGTGCACTCCATGCCGATTTCTTCGTAAAGGTGGATAATGACCTCGCTGTCGGTGAGCGTGGCGAAGCGGTGGCCGCGCTTGATGAGCCACTCCCGCAATTCCAGGTAGTTGTAGATTTCGCCGTTAAAGGTCATCCAGACTGTTCCGTCCTCATTGGCCATAGGCTGGTGACCGGCGGCCAGGTCGATGATGCTCAATCGCCTGAAGCCCAGTGCTACCGCACCGTCACAGAAGATGCCGCTATCGTCAGGCCCACGGTGGGTAATTTCGCCCATCATCGCACTGAGGATTTGCCTCTTATCGTTTTCGGTTGTTCGCTCATCTAAGAAGCCTACGATGCCACACATGAAACTTCACCCTCATCTTTCTTGTCGCGTTGCAGATTGATTACGGCAACAATAATTATCGAAACGCCAAGCCACTGCCAGAGGTGCAGTCTCTCGCCGATGAGCCATGCCGCAATAAACAAGCCACTCAAAGGCTCGAGTACGCTCGCAACGGCGGCTTTGGCGGCGCCGATGGCTTTAATGCCCACAATGTAGAGCAAGATGGCCAAGACCGAGGAAACAAAGGCGATAAAAAGTCCTATGAGCCACATCTCGGCGCTTAAACTGCCATCAAGCATGTACACCGGTGGGTTAAGAACGCCTAGGAACAGGGCGCAATAGGTGATGGAATATGTAGTGACGACCAAAGCATCACGCTTAGCGGTGGTACTTTGACCGATCAAGGTAAAGGCGCTGTAGGAAAACGCGGCCAAGAGTACCCAGGCTAGGCCGACGAGAGAAGGGGTCAAGGCACTGGTGCCGACTTGGGAGACCAAGGCCGTGCCCACCATAGCAAGCATAGCCGAGCGCACCACAGCAGTCCCGATGCGCTCCCTCCACAGGAGGCTGGCGCAAAGGATGGTGATCAGAGGATGGATATAAAAGAGGATGCTCACCAGGCCTGCCGGTAGGTGCCTTAAGGCATAGAAAAAACCAAGGGAAGTACAGGCGTAGGCTATGCCCTGCACGACCAGCGATAGTTGCAGGCGGAGAGGCAAGGCGTACTTGTGCAGTCCGACTGCCAAGGCCACCAGCCACATGATGAGTGCCGCCAGAGTAAAGCGCACCGTGAGCAGGCTAAGGGGCGTATATCCCATAGCATAGCCAAACTTGCCCATCGAACCTAAGAAGCCAAAACAGAGGGAAGAAAGTGCAATCGCCGCATAGCCTAGCTTGGTAGTCACATATCCTCCAGAGCCACAATCTTCGTTCATCATAGCATATTTTGCGACATTGCAGAAATCCCACCCCTGCAACAGGCGTGGGAAAAATACAAAAATTGAGAACATTGGGGAAGTTGCGCCACGAAGGCACAACTTCCCCAATGTTCCCTAG
>QLUC01000027.1 GCA_018725275.1 Bacillota bacterium
TCTGGTCTCACGAAAAACCTCGCGATTACCCTTGAACAGGTAGTACATTTCACGCGGACCACCGGCCGCGGCCGAGGCATTTACCAGCAAATAGGGCTCTATTCCAAGATGTTCGGTCATCTCCCGCGTGGCTATGGCGGCTTGGGTCTGGCTGGACCCAAAAAATACTGCCTTCGGAAGGCCGCGATGGCGCAGTAGGTTGTCGTTAATGCGGGCCAACTCACCATAGGGTGACAAAAACGCCCGGTCAACGATATAAACTCGGGTCACCCCTTCAACGAGAAGGATTACCAGCAAAAAATACCAAAGGCTAGAACACATAATTCTTTGCAAGCGCAGCCCTCCTAAAACCTAAAATAGATAAATGGTTCAGCCGGTCTAAAACTCAGGATGAGCACAAAGACCACCGCCGCATAGGCGAGGCCCCGGAGCGGGGCAGGAACTTGCTGCCAACGCAAAAGCAGCGCATCATGCCGCTCATCGAGGTAGCGCTCCCCCACATGCATGGCGAAAAAAAGCCCAACAATGGGCAGGTATGGTAGTTGCGCATGCCAGGAGGCCAACTGCGAAAAGTCCAGAGCTTGCCACCACATCGCCAATGCCGTTTCCATGGTCATCGAGCGGAAAAACACATAGCTGAGGCACTGCACATGGAATGTCAAGAAGACATTCACGGCATGCGGCAATTCAAGTGTTTGATGGCGACGCGACATTAAACCACCCCACATCCTATAGATCACAAGCCACACACCCTGAAATACCCCCCAGAGGACAAAGGTCCATGCCGCCCCATGCCACAGTCCACCGAGCAACATGGTTATAAATAAGTTGACGTTGCGGCGGAAAGGAGTGCATCTATTGCCACCGAGGGGTATGTAGAGGTAGTCACGCAGCCAAGTAGATAAGGTAATGTGCCAGCGCCGCCAGAATTCTGCCACATTCGCTGCCAAATAGGGCGTAGAAAAGTTTGGCGATAACTTGAGGCCGAAGAGTCGCCCAAGACCAATGCCCATATCGGTGTACCCAGAAAAATCGAAGTAGACTTGGAAGGCAAAAAAGTAAAGCGCCACCCAGGTTGCCGCATGGCTGAGTGTTGCCCCCTGATAAAACCTTTCATCAACAAGCCCGGCCAATCGATCCGCGATGAGCACTTTTTTTATTAGCCCACGCCCGATTAAAAATGCCCCCGCCCGCACATCCTCGTAGAGGGGGGCTAGACGACGGCGAAGTTGTGGCAAGAAATCCTGGGCTCGCATAATCGGTCCGGCCACCAATTGTCCAAAAAATGTGATGAACACCGCAAAAGTGACGAATTTTCTCTCCGGTAAAATTGTGCCGCGGTAGATGTCAATAACATAGGCGGCCATCTGGAAGGTGTAAAAGGAAATCCCCAGCGGCAGCCACAGAGTGGGGCGTCGCAACAAGAAAAAATCTCCATACTTAAAGAGCGCTAAATTCCCAAACATTACAATGAGGGTAAACATAAGGATGGGCAGTGATTTCTCTTTGGCGAGACGGAGTGACATAAAATACACCACACCCAGGACCACCGCGAACAACATGGTGTCGAATGGGCCGCTGAAGGAGTAAAAAACTAAGCTAGCCCCAAGCAACACCCAAAGCCTAGCGTCACCGGATGTCAAGGCGAACCCCATGGCGGTTATGAAGAGTAATAGAGCAAATTCAGGAGTGTGAAAAAGCAACTTCTACCCCTCCTTCCTTATTTCTATTATACAAGAAAAAAAGTGCCTTGGACCTGCCAAGGCACTTTTTCTACCCGTCAATGGTCGAACCATTGTAGCGCAGAACCCGCATCGCATTCGCAATGGCCAAGAGAGTAACTCCAACATCGGCAAATACCGCTCCCGCGATGGTGGTTAAGTCAAAAAGTCCAAGCAACATAAAGACAAACTTAACGCCCAACGAAAGCGCTACGTTCTGACGCACTATAAGGCTGGTAAAGCGGCTAAGCCTCACGGCAGTGGCAACCTTGCTAGGGGCGTCCTGCATGATGACCACATCAGCGGCTTCGATGGCAGCATCGCTTCCTAGGCCACCCATAGCAATGCCCACATCCGCCCTCGCAATAACCGGGGCATCGTTTATCCCGTCCCCTACAAAAATGAGTTTGTCATACTTTGGGCGGAGCGCTTTTTGCAGAGCTTCTAGCGCATAGACTTTTTGTTGGGGCAGGAGTTCAGCTTGGAAGTCGTCTAACCCCAGCTCGCGAGAAACCTGTAAAGCAGGCGCCATATAGTCGCCGGTCAGCATAGAGATATGGCGCGCACCAAGTTGCTTGAGGTCGCGAACAGCTTGGCGTGCATCTCCCTTTACTTCATCTGCGACCAGTATTTCTCCCACCAATTGTCTGTCGAGAGCTACCAACACTACTGTGCCACCGGCCATTACCTCGGATGCAATATCAACTCCTTGTTCGCGCAAAAGCCTGGTATTGCCAACTAGGAGTTCCTTGCCGTGGAGCCGTCCCATCATGCCGCGACCTGCGAGTTCCACTATCTCAGCGGGTGATTCTGCATCTGTAAGTATGACCGCCTCGGAGATGGCCTTCGCCACGGGATGCGTGGAATGCCTCTCTATTTTGGCGGCAAGGGCCAGCACCTCCTCCCGCGAATACCCATGGTGGGGACGCACTTCGAGCACTTTAAAGGTCCCTTTGGTGAGGGTTCCAGTCTTATCAAAAATGACGGTGTGCATTTTGGACAGGGCATCGAGGTAGTTTGCGCCTTTAAACAAGATGCCTTGCCGACTGGCGGCCCCTATACCCCCGAAGTAACTCAAAGGTACCGAGACGACCAAGGCGCATGGGCATGAAATTACCAGCATCACTAGCGCGCGATACAACCAAACGCTATAGCTCTGCCCCGGAATCAGGAGCGGCGGTAGGACAGCCACCAGCACTGCACTACCCACCACGGCAGGAGTGTAGTAGCGGGCGAAATTAGAAATAAATCGTTCCGCCGGGGCTTTACGCTCACTTGCCCTCTCCACCATTTCAAGGATCTTGGCCACGGTTGAGTCAGCATACTTCTTGGTCACTCGCACGAAGATTGGGCTCGTCTGATTGATGGCGCCGGCCAAGACACTGTCCCCTACACGCACCTTACGAGGGACCGATTCTCCGGTCAGGGGGGAGGTATCTAGGAAAGATTCCCCTGCGTCAAGTACTCCGTCCAGCGGCAAACGCTCACCGGGCCTAATGACGATTACTTGTCCTACCACGACCTCTTGGGGAGTAACTCGCCTGACGTTATCGCCCTCTTGCAAGTTGGCATGGTCCGGACGCAAATTGAGCAGCGCAGTTATAGAACGCCTGGAGCGGTCCACTGCTTTTTCTTGAGCATACTCTCCCACACTGTAGAAGGCCATGACCACAACAGCCTCCGGAAGTTCCCTGATAGCGATCGCGCCAAAAGTAGCAATGGTCATTAGACTGTACTCATCAAGCACCCTGCCGGCAAACAGGTTGCGTCCGGCAATTCGTATTATGGGCCACCCAACAACAACGTAGGCCACCGCCAGGCTAACTAGGCCGATATTGGTATCTTGCCCGAGGATTAGGCCGAAGGCCAGTAGCACTAAAGACAGCCCTATGGGCATCAATTTAGGTCCAGACGTGGTCATTCCTTTAGCCTCATCCTCGAGCGAGGCGAGCAACCTCACCCCCGGTTCGACCGCCGAAACCACCTTGCTCGCTTCGCCAAGCCTTGCGACTGGCAACTCAAGGGATTTCGTGGCGAAACTGACCTGGACATGCTCCAATCCAGCGATTTTTTGCAGGGCCTGTTCGAGCTTGGTCGCGCAGTTGACACAATCCAGGCCGCTTAGATAGTAACGCCTTGTGACATATTCGCTTTTCGCCGTCTGCATGCGGTCGCCGCCTTCCCTCTAACGTTCTTCGGCAAAATGCGCCTGTCCCTCCCGAATGATATGCAAGACATGGTCATCGTCAAGAGAGTAGTAGACCATCTTCCCGCTGCGCCGGTTCTTTACTAGGCGAGTTAAGCGCAATAACCGCAAGTGATGAGAAATCGCCGGCAGACTCATGCCTAAGACCTCTGCTAGATGACAGGTACATAACTCCCCCTGCGCCAGAATGTACAGTATCCTCGTGCGCGTCTCATCGGCCAGCACCTTGAATAGCTCTGACAATCCTGCCACTTCAAGCACCTTGGCCTGTAGTTGCTCCACGTCTGGCGTTAGAGAGTGCACTGAGCACAAGTCTGGCGGCATTTTTTCGTTCATCCAACTCACCAACCATTCTACAATTAAGCATTTGTTTAATCGTATTTTACCAAGTATCTAGGCAAACGTCAACTACCTTAGAGACAACAATGAGACCAGCTCATCGAGCATGGCCTCATCAAGTTTTTTTAGGTCACCGCGACAACCTAATCAACAATCGCACGTTCCCAGCTAAGTTACAAATTCAAAAAAACGCAGGCAGTCCATAAAGTCAAGCGAACTGTATTGCAAAGTGCAGTTTCCGGTGCGCACTGCCCCAGGATACCACTCTCCCCGATAGGCGGGTGGTTCGCTATTAAATTCAATTTCGACGGTGTATTCATCCCCTAAAACAAATGGCTTACATCCAGAGCGTTCAAGGAGTGCTTTTTTTACCCCGTCCTCAATAAACATGCGCATTTTTTCAGGGTGTCGGTGCAAAGCGGCGAGGCCGCGCCCCTCTTTGACGGGTACAGTGACCACATTTTCAAATAAGGCCTGCGCCTGTTCACAGACGGCGTGGTCCCCACTGACAAAGACGACTGGCACACCGTGGTAGCCGGCGATAAGAGCGTTCCACCCAATTTCTGGCAGGGAAAGCCCATTGACACGTAGATCATTTACCTTCATGCTCATAGTATGTTTGAGGACGCCGTGCGGAGTATTGGCTTTAGCATGGTGCCCAACAAATACCACCGCATCAAAAGTGTCATCTAGGCCCTCCATCATGCCATAGAGCCCTCCCGACCAGTTGCGAATGAGCTCTGCCTCAACGCACAATTCCTCCGGCAGCAGATTGCATGCGCTGTCGTGGCCATCACGCACCACAATGCGAGTAGCGCCTGCCTGCAGCGCTCCCTTGATAGCGGCGTTGGTCTCCTTATGCATTTGGCGGCGGAAATACTCGTAATCTGCCTTGCCGGCCATTGTTTCCTCAAAGGTGGTCACCCCCGAAATTCCTTCCATGTCAACACATATAAACACTCTCACCGTCTCGCCCCCTTCCCATCATTCTGATTTCCATGCTCAATAAATATTTCGCCATGCCATCCCACTTTCCTGCCCCGAAGAGCGTCCCTTTTCTCATTATTTACCTTACGCTGTACAAAGGAGATTTGTGCCTCATCGGGAATAGGATATAAGGGATACAACAACTTGAGAGGAGCATCAATCATGAATAAATTTTTCCACTTGCCAAGTCTCTTTGTTTACTTAGTGGCGGCAGTCCTCCTAGTTACATCTATCTATCACGGAGCAGCCTTTCTCCGGCACGGCTTTTATGCAGTGCTCGGCCTGACGGATGCCAATGTCCTGCCGCAAAAATTTAGCACGGACCAAGTTACCTTTACCCCGGATGCGGAAGCGTATCTGCGTGCCTACGAAGACCGACGTCAAACTCAGCTAGAACGGGTAAACATATTGCGTAGCATGTTGCTCTTGGTCTTTTCTCTAAGCTTTTTTGCTTGGTTTTGGAGCCGCACCTCACGTTCACAGGATTTTGCAATGATTTTTTCGGTGAATAATTTTTACTTTTTCCTGGTGAGCATGATTTCCTTCTTTATCTTTTTCTTTGCGGCTTCGCAAGGTATTGGCAATGCCGTGACTAGTGTCATCTTCCCAGAAAGCAACTTCTATTTCAACTATCAGGGCGGCTTCGCCAGACCGGCACCTATCCCTGAAACCAAGGTTGAACCACGCACCGTTACTCTGAGCGAGCTAGAGGCAGCTTTAGAGACACAGATGGATGAACACCACAAACAGAATGCCCCGTGGCAGACGCGCCAAATGGTCGATCAATTCGCGGTTTCTCTCGTCTCTTTGCCGGTTTTCTACCTGCACAATCGAAAATTCAAATTCTAACTCTCTGCCAACATGGTAACCCTACATTGGCTATTTCGAGTCCTCGTTCTTGTTTTTTATGCCCGAACACGGTATGCTCAAAGCACCTCAGGTGTTGGAATAGTATCTGGCACTAAGGGTGGTCAATGCAGTCCTGAGTCCAAGGGTTTCTGCGGGCGGGGGAAATCACCGACTGGTGCTTTTTAACCTGCCCTTGTAGGGCAGGTATTTTATTTTGGGAGGCTTTGAACTATGGATAATCGTCTTGCCGTGATCGGCATCGTGATTATGCGCCGCAGTGAGGCGGCCAAGAAAGTCAACATAGTCCTCAGTGATTTCGGGGAAATGATTGTCGGCAGGATGGGCGTGCCGCACAAGGAACGTGGCCTGTCGGTCATCGCCCTGATTTTTGACGGAACCAATGATGACCTAGGCGCACTAACAGGGAGAATCGGCAACATCGAAGGCGTCAAAGTAAAGTCTGCCGTGACCTTCTAATCAACAGGAGAGTGAGGAATGACTATGGATGCTAGTCAAATTAGAGCCACTTTGCAAAAAGCCCGCGAATGTCACGGTTTAAGCACTTCTGAAGCAGATGCGTTGTTGTCTTTGCCCGAGGAGTGGGATGCGGAGCTCTTCGCCCGCGCCAGGGAAGTAAAGGACAAAATCTATGGCAAACGCGTGGTACTTTTTGCCCCACTGTACATTTCGAACTATTGCTCAAACAGTTGCCTGTACTGCTCGTTCCGTATGGAAAACTCCGCCCTCAAACGGGTCCATCTGACGCAGGACGAAATTCGCGCCGAGGCCGAACACCTCATTAAGATGGGCCATAAGCGAGTGCTGCTAGAGACCGGAGAGGACGATGCCTCCACCCTTACGTATGTGCTAGAGTCCATCAACACGATTTATGGGGCCAGTGTCAATGGCCACAATATTCGCCGCATAAATGTCAACATCGCAGCCACCAGCACCGAAAATTATCGCCTGCTCAAAAGGGCCAATATTGGCACCTACCAACTGTTTCAAGAGACCTACCACGAACCAACGTACAGTCAGATGCATCCCGCGGGGCCGAAGTCGGACTATCTCTACCACCTAGGGGCTATGGAACGCGCCATTGATGGTGGCCTCGACGACTATGGTCTGGGAGTGCTTTTTGGCCTTTATGACTACCGCTATGAAGTTCGCGCTTTGCTTGACCACGCGGAGCACCTCAAGAAAAGCAAGGGCATCGGTCCGCACACCATCTCTGTGCCGCGCTTAAGGCCGGCCACAGGGACCGACTACCCGCTCAAACACCTATTGACCGATGCCCAGTTCGCCCGCGTGGTAGCCATCCTGCGGCTTGCCGTCCCTTACACCGGCATAATTCTCTCTACCCGGGAATCACCTGCCATGCGTGACTTCCTGCTGGATGTCGGGGTTTCGCAAATTAGCGCGGCTTCAGTTACAACCCCGGGTGGGTATGCGCGTCCTGAGGATGCCGATGCCGGACAGTTCGCGGGGGCTGACCATCGCTCCCTGAATGAGTGCGTTGACAGCATCATCAATCGAGGATATGTCCCCAGTTTTTGCACCGGTTGTTACCGGCACCAGAGGACAGGATTAGAATTTATGCACCTCGCAGAAGAAGGCCACATCAAGGAGTTCTGCCAGGTGAATGCCATTTTGACCTTGGCAGAGTTTGTGGCTACCTATGGCACCGAGAGCACGCGCCTGGCGGCCGACGGGCAGTGGGAGGCGTGGCTACGCCAGATACCGGATGCTAAGCTGCGTGAGCAAACACGCCTAGACCTCGCGGCGGTGGTGATGGGGGAACGTGATAAATATGTCTAAAGCGCTTATAGCCAAGGCGGAGGCACAGGGGAACCATCTGGAGCTAGGGGAACTCATCTCACTCCTCAACCTGACCGACCAGGAAGCGCTTGATGAACTTTGGCAAGCCGCGGATCGGGTCCGTGCCAAAGAAGTTGGCGAGGATGTCTGGCTCAGGGGACTGCTAGAATTTTCTAACTTCTGCCACTGCCAGTGCGAATACTGCGGCATCAGGGCCGACAATCGCTCCATCACTCGATACCGCATGACGGAAGATGAAATTCTCGCCGCAGCACGAGAAATTTCGGCGGCGGGCATTGGCACCATCGTCTTGCAGTCCGGAGAAGATGCATGGTGGACAGGGGACCGAGTCGCTAGACTTATCTCCCGCCTCAAGATTGAACACGACCTAGCCATCACGCTCAGCCTCGGCGACAGGACGAAGGATGAGCTTCTCTTGTGGCGCAGCGCTGGGGCCGATCGCTACCTGCTGCGCTTTGAAACTTCGAATAGTGCCCTCTACGCCAAATTTCATCCCGACTCTACTCTGGCCACGCGCCTCAATACCCTCGCCGAACTTAAGTCTTTGGGATACGATGTTGGTTCGGGATGTCTCGTTGGCCTACCCGGACAAACCACTCGCGACCTGGCTTTAGATTTGCTGCTTGGGCGCGATCTTGAACTTGACATGTTTGGGGTTGGCCCCTTCATTCCCCACCCCGACACTCCCCTGGGAGGCTGTCCGCAAGGCAGCACGGAGATGACCTATAAAATGGTGGCACTAGCCAGATTAGTGATGCGCAATGTCCACATCCCTGTCACTACCGCCCTAGCTACTTTGGATGCTGACGGCCGCGAGAAGGGATGGCAGCGCGGTGCGAACGTCGTGATGCCCAATGCCACCCCACCACCTTATCGGCAACAGTACGAGCTATACAAAAACAAACGCTGTATAGATGACACCCTCAAGCATTGCCGCGGGTGCCTTGGCGGCAGAATCGCTCGCATCGGCCGTCAAGTAGGGCAAGGCCAAGGTGGCTCCTTGCGCAAGGCGGGGCGAACCAATGAATAGTGCCCCCCGTTCCGTACGTCCCCACATCGCGTTGTTGGGCCGGTGCAATGTCGGCAAATCCACTCTCATCAACGCCCTCTGCGGGCAGAACATCGCCTTGGTTTCGCCCGTTTCCGGCACAACTACCGACCCAGTGTATAAGAGCATGGAGCTTCTACCCTTCGGGCCTGTTGTCCTGGTGGACACGGCAGGGCTAGATGACAATAGCATCCTTGGCAGGGCCCGCATAAAACTAACGGCGCGCGCTCTGCGCAAGGCCGAACTGGCCCTCTTGGTCGTGGACAGTATTCCTTTGTTGCCCATAGAACAAGAAACCTTGACCGATCTCTGCCGGCGTCAAATTCCCTACCTAGTGGTTTTTAACTCTCGGGACAGCGACATAGATGAACTTCCGCAGGATATTAGCCTGGTCAATGCCCACAGTGGTCTGGGCATCCCCGCGCTAAAGGAAACAATCGCGGCAAAACTCGCCGCAGTCGTGGTCGAGCCACCCCTAATCTCAGACCGGCTCCGTGGGGACGGTGCTGTAATCCTCGTCGTTCCAATCGACAAAGCCGCCCCTAAGGGGAGGCTTATTCTGCCGCAAATGCAAGTGCTGCGGGATATTTTAGATGCGGGCCACCAGGCTCTGGTCTGTAGGGAAACCGAGCTTCACCTGGCGCTAAAAACACTCAGTGGCAGGCCACAATTAGTAATTACTGATTCGCAGGTCTTCCAAATGGTGGTAGAGACAATCCCTAGCGACGTCCCCTTGACCTCGTTTTCCATCATCATGGCCCGCCACAAGGGCAGTCTGCCAGCACTATCCGCTGCCACGGCTGTCTTAGCCGGCATAAAGGCCCATGACAAAATCCTCATCGCGGAAGCATGCACGCATCACAGCCAGGATGAGGATATCGGGCGCATTAAAATACCCTCCATCCTGCGTCGGCAGGCGGGAGGAGAGCTGGACTTCACTTGGGTTAGCGGACAAGAATTCCCGGATGAGCTCGACTACAAACTCATAGTCCATTGCGGGGCCTGCATGATCACGCGAAAAGAGATGCTCTCCCGCTCAGCCCAAGCTAGTGAGGCGGGTATACCCATGATCAACTATGGTCTACTCCTCGCCTACTACAGCGGCATCCTCGAGCGCAGCCTGCAGCCTTTTAGGCAGAACACCTAGACGGGGAATATCTCACCTCTAGTCTGGCACTGGGCCTTGACCACATACATTTACGAAGGGATGTACCTGTAGAGAGGGCAATCCTTGCGCGCACATCCGGTGCCGCAGCGCAAACACAATTGCTGCCAATCAGGCCAGCGCCTCACCGCCGCATCGATCATGACCTCAAGACCTGCTTGCAAGGTGGCTTGCTCAACCTCGGTCATGGTGTTAAACAAGCTGACATAGGCGATCATCTGCATACGGAGTTGGGTTTCGACGGTATCCCGCCCCTTTGAGGTCAGGGCCGCCAGAATCTGCCGGCGGTCTGTCCCCGGCATACGCACCACTAACTGCTTTTGCGCCAGGCGATCCATGATTTTTGTCGCCGCCGGGTTCGAGACGCCAAGCCCGCTGGCTAGTTCTGACAGCGGGCAATCTGCGTGCAACCAAATATAGCGCAGAGCCAACAGTTGGCTGTTAGTCAGCATCTCGTCCGCCTCTAACAATGTCTCCATGGTAGCGCGCGCCCCGATTTGCATGAACAGGTCAGCCAGATGTTTCAGCACAACATGGTCTGCCATCTCCACGCCCACCTTTCACTCATTATCTCTGGGGGAAATTTCTAAGACCTATTATACACTAGGGATTGTGAATTGGGTAGTAAGCAAAATACACACAGCCCGTAAGCTAACCTGTGATCCACCAAGTTATCCTTGCGAAAACTTACATTTTTTCCCACCATGTGCCCAGAAAAATGGGACAGTTTCCCACTGCCCCCATCTCGCTTTTTAACGCTCGCCCATACCGGCCACTAAGCCTTGGTATACGCGCTGAATGTACTTATCATCGGCCACGCGCCTGACAAAATGCAGTTCGTCTAGAGCATGGTCGGCGTCGAAATAGAGCTCATACCCTTCCACAGCCCTCTGTTCATCGTCTCTCTTGACCACTTGGAGTATTTTATGCCCGAACTGTTGTTCATTCTCGCGATGAGTGATGACGAAGTCTTTATCCCTAAGTGCAGCCCGTAGCGCAACTAACGCAGTCTCCAAAGTTTGATACTGCGGCGGGAGGGTCCCCGCCTCGTATTCTTTTGGTACATTTTCGATAGGGTCGGTCAGGGTGATTTTTCCGCCAGCTTCTTTGGCTTCAAACTGTATGGTCGAGCCGGCTTCATTGGTGAAGAAGTATACAAATTCAAGACTCTCTTGTCTCTCCAGCCTACTGATGGCTCGAGAAATAATTATACGGTGGATCCTCGGGCTGCCCTCAGCGTAAGACCGACTTGTAATCAGCGGGAAAAAGTACGCGACCGCTGCACTGACGACAAAGAATGCTGCCACTAGCGCGACAACAATTTTGTCCCAAGAAAACCCGGGTCCTACCTTACGCTCTTTACGCCTGCGTTCTGCTCTGCCCATTAAACTACGTCCTCCTCAATCTTGTAAACATCCTCCTTTATATTCGCCCGCTTAAGCTCGATTTCCTGCCAAAAAGATTATCCTATTTTAGGTCACCCTGCACGCCGACATTGATGCTCATAACCGGCACCTTCACCCCGGCGCGCTTGATGGCCTCATTGACTATGCGGCCCAGACCAAAGCAGCAGGGCACTTCCATATGCGCGATGGTGATGCTGCGGAAATCATTGATGCGTATCATCTGGGCTAATTTTTCGACATAGTGATCCGCATCATCCAGCTTGGGGCACGCGATGACCAACACCTTATTCTTGAGCATTTTGCGGTGAAAATCTGGGTAGGCGAAAGGTACGCAGTCCGCAGCCACAAGAAGATCGGCTTCCTTCAGATATGGTGCCGTGGGCGGGACAAGCATCAACTGGATGGGCCACTGGTTAAGTTCTGATTTACTGGATGCTTTGGTTGTTGTTTCCTCCGCTGCAGCCTTACTCTTGTCGAAGGTCATCAGGCGCGACCCCGGACAACCCCCATGTTGGGCGTGATTGGCGGCATGCCCCTGGTCCTTAGGCGAACCACCCTCGACTGGAGTTACGGGTGCTCGGTTCGTCGGATGCGCAACCGGTTCGCGCCCAATGCTCGTCAACCAATCATTGGTCGACGCTAGATCGAAGGCATCCGATTCACGCTCCTCGATCGTGAGCGCGCCGGTGGGGCACTGTCCAAGACAGGCTCCCAGCCCGTCACAATATTGTTCGCGCACGAGTCTGGCTTTCCCATCGACAATTTGCAAGGCTCCTTCGGCACATCCCGGCACACAAAGCCCACATCCATTGCACAAATCTTCATCAATTTTGATTATACTGCGCTTTGCCATCGCACAAGCCTCCTTAGTCTTTCTCTAAGGCAAGTATACCCCGAGGCTTGGCCGGCCAAAGTGATACGGATCACATATCGACAAAATTTGTTCTTTGCTCCTGTGGTACCTCGGTCGGTTGCACAGAAATGTTGGGTATCCCTTTATCAAATTCCCACTTGCCGCTATGCCCGTAGGCTAAGATAACTGCCTCAAAGTGCAGCATGGCAATGCCTAGGTCTATGGATGTAAAAGCGCCATTGCGACTAGCTTTGAGTTCAACTCTTTCGGGCGTGCCGGAGAAAAACCACGGCTGCAAATTAATAGCCGATGGAGCCCGCCCGGCAGCATGGATCGCCGTAGTGAGCCAGGGTGGACCCCCAAGCAAATTCTTACTGGCAATCGCCGGCATCTCCTTGTGGCGCACCATGGAGTGGAGCATATGCCTTAAGTTGTCTTTATCCTCCGCTGGCCACCCGAGCGCGATAATGGCTATCACCTTTTCCTCCGGACCGATACTGCAATGCCCCATCAGTTTTTTATAGTCAAATGTACCACCAACCCAGCAGGTACCAAGGCCTAACGCTGCCGCCCGCAGGACATATTGTTCCCCCAAGTAGCCCGCTTCCATCTGCCCTAGGTTTTTTTCATGGGATGGCGTGATGAGACATAGAGCCGCCCTTGCACCCCTAATTTTGCCGTAACTGCCGATTATTCCGGTAAATACATGATCTAGGGATTCAGGACTCTCAATATACTCCGCGCGACACTGCGCAATATTCAGCCTGCGCAGACCATCCACCTCAAGCAGGGCCTGCCGTGAGGAGGCATCGATGGCCTCACTCCGATAACGACGCACCGACTTCCGTGAAAGGATAGCCTGCATCAGGGCTCCATAGGTAAGACGCATAATAACACTCCTCAACATGTAATCTCTATACACATGTAGAGTCTACCATTGAAATCGTAAATCTGCCGCTACTTCCACGCAACTTTCGTAATTTCTTCGCAATACTCACACACATAGGCCAAAGAGCGTGCGTCATGCAGGTGAAAAAGCGGTATGACATAGGCATCCGAGTTAGTAACACAGCGAGGATTGCCACAGGAAAACAAACCGCGCACCTCGTCTGGGATAAAGACTGGCACCTTATCAACAACATGTTCGTTTTCTATGATGTTAACCGTAATGCTCGAGCCAATTAGGCCGAGCATGGCCGTATCTACGTCGGTATAGTTCTCGATCTTGATAATGTCCTTCTTGCCGAGGCGTTTACTGGGCACATTCATCAGGAGCACCACAGGATGGCCCAATTGCCCCAAATTGAGCTTGTTGAAAATCCAAAGGCCTTGGCCGGCAGCAATGTGGTCAATCACGGTGCCCTTCTTAATAGCTGCTACTTCTATCATAATCCATCTACCCCCAACAAATGAGCCATGAGCGACATGCGCGCATAGACCCCGAGCTCGGCCTGCTTAAAGTAGACGGCTCGCGGATCGCTGTCGATTTCGTAGGCTATCTCATTGACTCGCGGTAGCGGATGCATTACCAGCATTTTTGCTTTGGCCTGAGCCAATTTATCGCTATCCAAAACATAGCTGTTTTTAAGCCGCAAATAGTCAGCTTCGTTGAAAAAACGCTCTTTTTGAATGCGCGTCATGTAGAGAATATCCACTGCAGGCAGTGCCTCTTCCATGCGTCGGCACTCGATAAGCGCGCAATCTGAGTGCTGCTCAAGGTGCTCTTTCAGACGCGGCGGCAGCCTCAGCTCCTCGGGACTGATTAGATAAAATGTTGCCCCGGGATAACGGGCCAAGGTTTCAATCAGCGAGTGCACAGTGCGTCCGTATTTTAGATCACCGCAGAATGCCACCTTCAGATGGGAAGTGCGCCCTAGATACATGTGAATAGTTAAGAGGTCAGTAAGCGTTTGCGTCGGGTGCTGATGGCCGCCATCGCCGCCATTGATGAGCGGCACCCGGGAATACTGCGCCGCCAATTTTGGCGCTCCCTCCTTCGGATGACGCATGACCACAATGTCCGCATAGGAATCCAGGACCCGGATGGTGTCTGCAATGGACTCACCCTTAGAAACCGCCGAGGTGCTCGCATCGCTAAAGCCAAGAATGTTCCCACCCATCCTGAGCATGGCCGACTCAAAACTTAGCTTGGTGCGTGTGCTTGGCTCATAAAACAAAGTGGCGAGAATTTTGCCGCGGCACAAAGATGCATACGACGATAGGTTCTGTTGCATACTTTGGGCTAGGCTCATGATTGAGCTAATTTCCCTTAAATCTAGGTCACTCGGGCTAATTAGGTGTCGTCCGCGCAAATCAATCATAAACTACCTCCTCTTTTCTAGCTTCTCCGAACTAGCTTAAAATAGGCGCATAAAAAAACTTCCCGCGAAGGGGAAGGCAAAACACACATTGCCTTCCCAGCTTCTCAGAGCTTAGCCGTCTCGCGTACGGCGGAATTAAAGGCTATCCGCAGAAAGACTACACCGAGAGAATCTAAATGTCAATAACCCAACCGCAGGATTGTCGCCGGACAGTGATATTGTCACTATCACCTTCTCCGCGGCATTTTTTGGACGACACAACATTGGTGTGCCGCTACGAAAACCATCCTAACGCCGCCACACCCGGAGGGCTTAACTGCCGCGTTCGGGATGGGTCCGGAGCTGAGAGTTGCTACCCTACACTCCCGCCTGAGAACCAGGTGGTCTACCTGAATCTTTAGAGTGTAACATATTTAGTGCCCGCCCTATCAGCAATGCGCTTAGACCCAGTAGCATCACCTCTAGTTCGTTTTCATAAATAGTGAGCCATTGCGGGATCCCTCTTGTCATGTATAGCACCGTTGGAATCGTCACTGCTAGAACGTGATAGTGAAGCTCCTTTTTGTAAAGAACATACACTGAGAACATCCCGGTGAGCATTGTGACTACTAGACCTGTTCCAAAAGATATTTCTATATTCATATGGCATCAGGATTCCTAGTAAATTCCGTGAGGCAATCGTTAAAAAAGATCCATTTAGCACAATATGAACGTCCTGGGGTCCAGCAAGATGCCCAGACTGCGGCAAGGCATGCTAGAATATACTCTCCTACTAACTTCGGTGGTATTATCTTAAGTTTTGGTATCGCATATGAACAAAGCGCGCCCCGCCAAGTAACGCACCAATTATCTAAATCGCCCGGCACATACACTCTTTCCACACACACCCAGCACCCTGGCGATACAGTGTGGGTTTCGCCCACCGGAGGCATGGGCATAATCTCTTGCGGGGGAAGGCCAAGGTCCGGCATCGGCTCTGCTTTTCTTATGGCTACCGTGCGTTGCGAGAATAAATCTCTTTGGTAAAGCACATGTCTGTCGCCTACAACCCGGCTGCTGACGATTGCCGCTACAACGATATTATTTTGCACTACGAAAGTAGCAAGCTCCAGGTAAACGAAGGAGACTCCATCATCGTTGTAGTTTGCCGGCAGCACTTCAAACGACACCACAGACGGACCATCAGCCAAGGTGGTAACGGAGAACTGGGCATTAGGCAGCACTCGGCCTTGAAGCGCTTGAAACACGGACGATATAACTACATGCCCAATTGCTTCATTATTTTCGGCGGCCAAGAGCAACTGAAGCTGCGTAGCGGAAACGACATTTTCTGAACAACCATTACAGGCAGCTTCGGCAGAGTAGCTCTGCTGCGCATCAGGCGAAGCAACGACAAGCGTTACCGTCAGACTAAGCACCAAGAAAACCGCAAGAATTTTCTTAATCAAGTCTACCACTCTTTCTTTTTAAAACTTGCTCTGACATTCTCCAAACGGTGAGGCAACGTTTTGGTTGTTCATTACAATAGCATTATCTCCCCCCTTCAATATGACGACGATCTAAGGTGATGTATTACCGCTAACCCGTGATGGCCTAGTGTTAAATGAACTCAAGTCAGCAATTTTACTGCGCCCATTACTCCCTGTACTAAAAAATAAGCCGCTAGAAGAAGCATCACCACTTGGCTAGCACGCGCAAAGACCGGTGTCTTGAGGGCCTTCTGTATGGACTCAGAATCAAGCCCCGCATGCAACGCCACTATCATGATCATCATGGGCAAGGCAAAGGCGAGGTTATAGAGAAATAAATTGCTGACTAACTCATGCGGTTGATGGGTCGCTAAAAAGAGTACCATAGGCAGATAAACTTGCCCCGTGCACACGAACTCGAAACCGGAGCAAAGAACCCCAAGAAAAAATACCCCAAGATAACCCATGCCCGGGCGACGCACATTACGAATACGCTTGCCGAGACTCATTTTAAGTTTATTAAGCCAGATGCTCGGCGGGAATACCCCTAAATACAGCAACACCACACCATAGCCAAAGTAGATGGCTGTCCTTAAGGGGTGCATGCCTCTTAAGGGGGCTAACACATGGCCTAGTCCTATGCCAATGAGAAAATAGGTGGCGACAACCCCGAGCACAAAGGTTAAGCCAATGCTTAATATATGTTTACGCCCGACCATTAAGCACATGGAAAGTAGGATAAGGAGAACGTTTAGGGTGCAAGGGTTTACCCCATCCACTAGACCCGCAACCAAAACCCCCGCCGTACGCAGAT
>QLUC01000028.1 GCA_018725275.1 Bacillota bacterium
GTGCCAGAAAGATGGCGATGATGAAATGGCGCGTCCAGAAAGTGCCCCCTGGCTCAGGCAGACCCTCCTGACCTTGCTTTGTTCAATAGATGAGGGCGTGCATATCGTGGACGAGACTGGGGTGACCGTGTACTACAATGCCCAGGCAGCCGAGCTTGATGGGCTAGACCCCGAGAGCGTGCTCGGCAAGCATGTCCTTGATGTGTACCCCTCCCTCAATGCCGAAAACAGCACCCTGCTCCAAGTCTGCCGCCACAAGCGCCCGGTCCTCTCCAAGCAGCAGTCTTTTACGAATTTTAAGGGCAAGAAGATTACGACCGTCAATACCACCTTGCCCATCATTTTGGAACATCGCCTCGTGGGGGCGGTGGAGGTGAGCCAAAACCTGACCACCGTCCGCGAGCTCTCCGAAAAGTTGGCCGATCTGCAAGCGCAGGCGCACGAGTCGCCCAGTGAGCCCCTTTTTGCCGCTCGCTCCCTCGCTCGCTTTACCTTCGCCGACATCATCGGGCAGTCTGGTGCTTTGCTGCTGGTCAAGTTGCAGGCGGAACGCAGTGCGCAAACGCAATCCTCGCTCTTAGTTTTGGGAGCGACAGGAACGGGCAAGGAGCTGGTGGTGCAAGCGGTGCATAATGCCAGCGCTCGCCGTCACAAGCCCTTTATCGCCCAAAACTGCGCCGCCTTGCCCGAAACCCTGCTCGAGTCGATTTTGTTTGGCACCATCCGGGGTAGCTTCACCGGGGCGGAAAATCGGCCGGGGTTATTTGAAGTCGCCAGTGGGGGCACGCTGTTCCTTGACGAAATAAACGCCATGCCGATTTCTTTGCAGGCCAAGCTGCTCCGGGTCTTGCAGGACGGATATGTGCGGCGGGTGGGCGATGCTAAGGTGCGCCCGGTCGATGTGCGCATCATCACCGCCATGAATGAGGAGCCCTTCGCCGCCATCCGTAAGGGACAGCTGCGGGAAGACCTCTACTACCGCATCAACGTGGTCACGCTGCGCTTGCCGCCCCTTAGGGAGAGAGAGGGGGATTGCCATCTCTTGGCGGCCCATTTTATCGAGCATTACAACCGCAGCTTTGGGCTGAAGGTCGTCGGCTTAGCGAGCGACACGGCCGAGATATTTAGCGCCTATCACTGGCCCGGCAATGTGCGCGAGCTCCAGCATGCCATTGAGGGGGCCATGAACGTAATCTCCGGCCCCTATATTTTGCCGCAACACCTGCCGCCACAGATAGCGGATAGCGCCCTTAACCAGAACTACAAGGACGCCGCAGCCCCCTTGCCGTATGCCCTGCGGGTAGGGCAGAGCCTGCATGATGCGCTAGCGGAGGTCGAGGGGCGTTTCCTCGAACAGGCCATGCAGCAAGCGAGGGGCAATACTACCCTAGCGGCCGAGATTCTCCGCATTCCCCGTCAGACCATGCAGTATAAATTGCGCAGTCACTACCCTAGGCCCTAGCGTTGTACGATTGGCACAATTCTTGCATACTAATTGCGAGGGTAGCGGACAAATTAAAAGGGAGGTTGTAGCTATGCAAAGACAGGGCTGTCCATACGGCACGCACCGGGTCATCTCTCCGACTGGGGTTCTGCCGCAGCCGGCATGGAAGATTGACAATACCATGGCCATTTACGATAACGAAATTCTCGTTGATGTCGAGCGCTTGAACATCGACTCGGCCAGTTTCACCGAAATCAAGAAGCGCGCCAATTACGATGAGGCAACTATTCGCCGCCTTATTCTCGACCTGGTGGCCGAAAGGGGCAAGCACCACAACCCCAATACCGGAAGTGGCGGCATGTTCATCGGCCGAGTGAGGGAAATTGGGCATAAATTACAGGGGAAGATTGACCTAGTGCCGGGGGACCGCATTGCTTCTTTGGTGTCCTTGTCGCTGACGCCCCTCTATATAGCGGAGATAGTTGCGGTGCGCCAAGAGGTAGACCAGGTCGCTATCCGGGGGCAGGCCATCCTCTTTGCCTCGGGCATCTATGCCAAGTTGCCTGCCGATATGCCCGACGCATTGGCGTTGGCGGTGCTCGACGTTGCGGGTGCCCCGGCGCAAACCGCCAAGCTGGTGCGCCCGGGGGACAAGGTGCTCGTCATCGGCGGCGGCGGCAAGTCGGGCCTCCTTTGCCTGCACGAGGCCAAAAAGCGCGCCGGCATTACCGGGCAGGTACTGTCGCTCAACCCGAGTGCGGCGGCCTGCGAGCGGGTGCGGTTATTGGGCCTGGCCGATAATATCATTCAGGCTGACGCCACCGCAGCACTTGAAGTCCTAGCCGCGGTCGAAAAGGCCACCGCGGGCCATATGTGTGACTTGGTCATCAACTGCGTCAATGTGCCGGGCACCGAGATGAGTGCCATCTTGGCCACCCGCGATGGCGGGACTATCTATTTCTTTAGCATGGCGACCTCTTTCACTGCTGCCGCCCTCGGCGCCGAAGGCGTGGGCAAGGATGTGCAGATGATTGTGGGCAATGGTTACACCAAGGACCATGCCGCCATTTCGCTCCAAGTTTTACGGGAAAACAGGGAGTTGCAGAAGTTATTCACAGAACTTTACGCCTAACAGGAAGGTGAGATAATGCCACATTACAAAGAAATTTCTCTCTGGCAGCACGCTACCGAGGCAGAATGGGGCGATTGGCGCTGGCAATGGCGCAATCGCCTGCAAGACACCGATTCACTTTCTAAAGTGGTTTCGCTCGACCCGGAGGAGGCCGAGGTAGTTTCCGAGGCGCTCCTGTCGTTGCGCATGGCTATTACCCCCTACTATGCCTCGCTCATTGACGCGGACGACCCTCACTGCCCGATACGCAAGCAGGCCATCCCCACTAGGTCCGAGCTAATTACGGCGCCGGAGGATATGACTGACCCCCTGCACGAAGACACGGATTCGCCGGTGCCCGGTCTCACCCATCGCTACCCGGACCGAGTCCTGTTTCTCGTCACCGACCAGTGTGCCATGTACTGTCGGCACTGCACGCGGCGGCGCTTTGCCGGGCAGCATGACCAGCCCGCCACGCGTGAGCAGATCGATAAATGCCTCGAGTATATTCGCCAGACCACAGTCGTGCGGGACGTCCTCTTGTCCGGAGGCGATCCCTTAGCGCAGAGTGATGAGCGCCTAGAGTACATCATCAGCCGCCTGCGTGAAATCCCCCATGTCGAGATCATCCGCCTGGGCACCCGCATGCCCGTGGTCCTGCCCATGCGCATCACCCCTATGCTCTGCACTATGTTAAAAAAGTACCACCCGCTTTGGGTTAATGTGCACTTTAACCACCCGAAGGAAATCACCCCCGAGGCCAAAGCAGCCTGCGCCATGCTGGCAGATGCGGGTATTCCGCTGGGCAATCAGTCCGTGCTCCTGCGCGGGGTGAACGACTGCCCCCACATCATGAAGAAGCTAGTGCATGAGCTGGTGCGCATGCGGGTTCGTCCGTACTATATTTACCAATGCGACCTATCCCAGGGAATTTCGCATCTGCGTACCTCGGTAGCGCGTGGCATTGAGATTATTGAGAGCCTGCGCGGGCACACCTCGGGTTTTGCGGTGCCGACCTTTGTGGTCGACGCCCCCGGCGGGGGAGGCAAGATACCGGTTATGCCGCAGTACCTCATTTCCATGGCGGACCGCAAGGTAATTTTGCGCAACTTTGAAGGTGTCATCTCCGGCTATACCGAGCCGGAAGACAAGCATAGCCACTGTCTACAGTGTGGGGTCTGCGTAAAACACAGTCACATCGGCATAACCTCTCTCTTTGGGGGCGACAGGGTATCCATTGAGCCCGCGGGGCTGCTTGAAGAGAGAAAACGTTTCCGTCAACCAAAGGAATAATGCGACTTTTAGATATCATCACCCAACAAGCTTTGCGTTCGGTCGCGGTGGTGGGCCTAGCCAAGAATGCCGGTAAGACGGTGGCACTAAACAGCCTCATTCGCCAAGCAGCGGAGAGGGGGCTGGCCTTGGGTCTGTCTTCCGTTGGCTACGACGGCGAAAAAATAGATTTCGTGAGCCGTCTGGCCAAACCTCGCATCGACGTCGAGGCAGGGACGGTTATCGCTACGGCCGCGGCCACGCTCGAGCGGGCTACAGCTCCGCTGGAGATTATCGCGACCACCAATTTCGTTACAGCTCTAGGCGAAGTAATGCTCGTGCGAGCTCGCGAAGGAGGCTCGGTGGAAGTTGCCGGTCCTGATAGCTACCGCGAAATGGGAGTATGCATTGCGCGCATGCAAGAGCTAGGCTGCGAACTCATCTTGGTTGATGGTGCTTTAGACCGGGTGGGTGGGGCGGCCCCCACCCTGACCGAGGGGGCCATTCTTGCTACCGGAGCAGTGGCTGGCAGTAGTCTTGGCCGCATCCTGTCTCGTACCTTGCACATGGTGCACCTCTTTTCGTTGCCCGAGGTGGTGCACCGAGAATTGCGGGTGGCCGCCACGGGGGCCATAGAGGCGGGGCGGATCTTGCTTTTTACCGCCGAGGGCGAGCGGACTTTGCCGTTTAGAACGGCCCTCGGCCACGCCGCCGCGGTGGTCGATTGCCTGCCCCTAGTCGAGCCTTGCTACCTCATCGTGCCCGGGGCCATCAACGAATCACTCCTCAGCGAGTTAGCCAATCGGCCTCGCCTGTGCCGGAATGTCGTGCTCATCTGTCAGGACCCAACCCACATCTTTTCCTGGCCCGAGGTGTGGCAAAAGTACACCGGCTGCGGGGGTAGGGTAGAAGTGCTCAAGCATATTCGCCTGCTGGCCGTGACGGTCAATCCCACCGCGCCGCGCGGCAGGTCCTATCCGCCGGCAGAGTTTGCCCGCGAAATAGCGCTATCCCTGCTGCCGCTGCCGGTCTTTGACTTGTTTATCTCCGACCGAGCAGTGGGTGTATAATTGATGAAGAGGAGAGTTATCTGTGCGTCCATGGTCAGAGCAGAGCGCCGTGCTCGGTCTTTCATATTTTTTTACATCCCTAAACCCGGCCTCACCCTACGGCAGAGCCCAGCTGACCCGCCTCGTGCCCTATGTGCCGGGCGAAGAAGCACTGCTCGAGGAGGAGCTCCTGGCGGTGGGGTTATTTGTGACCTTGCTCGAGAGCTCGGCTAGCGATGCACGTCTAGCCAAGGTGCGCCACCATCTAGCCCAGATCCCCGATTGGCGTGAGCAATTCAATCGGGTGGCAGCCGGAGGGACCTTGTCGGATGCCGAGCTGTTTACCCTCAAACAGAACCTCTTTTTCTTTGCGGACATCAAGAACCTCTTGGCAGAAGAACCTACTCTGGTGGCAGATTTTGCGCCGCCGGATTTCTCGGCGCTCATGGCCTTGCTTGACCCGGAGAAGACAGGTTCGCCTTCGTTCTATCTTTCAGATGCCTACTCCCCTCGTCTCGCCGCCATTCGCCGACACATTCGGGATGAGCGCAAAGAGGCCACTCGTCTTTCCCTAACACTGCAGGAGAAGGCGGCAAGGACAGTCGCGCTAGCCTTTAACTTCTCCGGGGAGGTGACCGTGCCGCGGCGTGAGGTTAAGGTGATAGCCGGCCTTGAGGAGAGCGGTTTGTTTGCGCTGAGCCGCGAAACTTACACCGACCTCAGCTATACAAGGAAACCAACGGCACAAGAAGTGGCCAAGGCCGCCCATATCGAAACCCAAAAGCGGTTAGAGCACGAAGAAGAAGAGAAGGTGCGCCGGCAGTTGGCAGAGGACATTCGGCCCAGCCTGCCTTTGCTCGGGCAGGCCATGGCCCGCCTCGGCCGCCTCGACCTCACCTTGAGCAAGGCTTTGCTCGCTCGCCGCTGGCGGGGCACGAGGCCGAGCATTGTGTCTGGCGATAGGCCCTTGCAGTTTTCCATGACCGCCGCGCGGCACCCCGAGGTCGAGGCCGCCTTGCGGGCGGAGGGGCTGGAGTTTACCCCCATAGGCGTAACACTGACTCGCGGGGTCACCGTAATTACCGGAGCGAACATGGGGGGTAAGACAGTTGCCCTTGGCACGGTCGGCCTGTTGGCCGCTCTCGCCGCCTATGGCATGTATGTCCCCGCCGAGGCATGTCGCACCTCGCTTTTTCAGGGCATCACCTTGCTCACAGGAGAATATCGCCCCGGTGCGTCCGGACTTAGCCGTTTTGGGCAAGAAATCGTCAACTTGAACCAGAGCCTCCCGGCGGGTCAGAGCCGTAGCCTACTCCTCATTGATGAGTTTGCCGCATCCACCAATCCGCGCGAGGGCAGTGCCCTGGCGCAAGCCTTGGTTGAGCACCTAGACCAAACCGAGAGCATCACCATGCTCACCACCCATTATGAACGCTTGGCGCGGCTCGGGGCAGTCGCCCATTGGCAGGTCGTGGGGCTTAGTCAGGTGCCGAGTGCTGTGCTGGCCCAGGCTCTAGCTGCCGCAGGCAGCGATGCCATCAACCATTTGAGTAAGCTCATGGACTATCGGCTTTTTCGCGTGGAGCCCTCCGAGGCTCACTCGCGCGAAGCCCTGCGCGTTGCTCGCTTTTTGGGCTTGCCGGAAAGCATTGTGGAGAGAGCGCTATCGCTACTGCAGGTGAAAGGGGAGGAGTAAAATTATGGGGAAGATCAATCTCGACGAAAAAAAGATAGGCCACGCGCGCAGTGCCGCCACGCGCATTGCACTTAGTTTGCAGGAATTCATTGCCGAGCACACCACCGTCGCGGTCGAGCGCACGGTGGCCAGGCTCTTTGGTATAGATGGTGTCGACGGCGAGGGTGTGCCCCTGCCTAACTTGGTGGTGGAGGACATAGTGCGCGGCGGGGGGATATCTCGCGGGGCAGCCTACTACATAGCCAATGCCTGTGTGGCGCTCGGGGCCACACCGCTGCAGGTGGCGGTTCAGGTGGCCGAAGGAAGACTGGCCCTCACCACGCTCCCCCGGGAGCAACAGGGGGTCGAAGCTTTCATCGCGCAACTAGCGGAAATAGCCCTGCAGAAGATTACTGAACGGCGCCGGCAGAGAGAAGATTATCTGGCCGAGCATGGAGAGGGGCGGCAGCCCTACCTCTATGTCATTGTGGCCACCGGCAACATTTACGAAGATGTAACCCAGGCCAAGGCCGCCGTGCGGGCAGGGGCAGATATCATCGCCGTCATTCGCACCACCGGGCAGAGCCTGCTCGACTATGTGCCCTACGGCGCGACCACCGAGGGCTTCGGGGGCACCTATGCCACGCAGCAGAACTTCCGCATCATGCGGGCGGCGCTAGATGAAGTGGGGCAGGAGCATAAGAAATACGTCCGACTCGTCAACTATGCCTCCGGCCTGTGCATGCCCGAGATAGCCGCCATCGGTGCCCTCGAGCGACTCGATATGATGTTAAACGACGCCCTCTACGGCATCCTCTTTCGCGATATCAATATGCAGCGCACCTTGGTGGACCAGCACTTCTCGCGCCTTATCAATGGCTATGCCGGCATCATCATCAATACCGGTGAGGATAATTACTTGACCACCGCTGATGCCTATGAATCTGCGCACACCGTCCTAGCCAGCCAGTTTATCAACGAGCAACTGGCGCACCTAGCCAATATTCCCGATGAGCAGATTGGTTTGGGGCATGCTTTTGAGATGGACCCCGACATCGAAGACGGCCTCTTACTAGAAATCGCTCAGGCCGCGATGGCCAGGCAAATTTTCCCTCGGGCGCCCCTTAAGTACATGCCGCCGACTAAGCACATGACGGGGAACATCTTCAAGGGGCAGGTCATGAACGCCATGTTCAACCTGACCTCCGTCTTGACCAAGCAGGGCATTCACCTCCTGGGCATGATGACCGAGGCCATCCATACCCCCTTCCTGCAAGATCGCTATCTTGCCCTCGAGAGCGCGCGCTATGTCATGAACACCGCCCGCAACCTCGGGGACGAGATTGCCTTTGTCGCCGGTGGCAAGATTGAAAGTCGGGCCAACGAAGTGCTGGGCCAAGCTTTGCTGCTCTTGCAGGAAGTTGAAAAGACCGGGTTGATGGAGGCCATTGAAGCGGGCATTTTTGCTGACGTCAAGCGCGGGCGTTTTGGCGGCAAGGGACTCGCGGGCGTGGTCAAGAAGGCTCCGGACTACATGAACCCCTTCCCCGCGCTTTTGGCCTCGCGCCACCTGCAGACGAAATAAAGCGAGCACCAATGGTGCGTCGTCCAAACCAAGGTGCGTCGTCCAAACCAAGGCGTTGTTCCTGTTCTGATTCGTGACATTTGAACAAAGTGCAGGAGGTGCAACAATGGAAATTCGCCCTTATGGCGATACCTTACATGATGGGGCGGTGCAGATGTCTTTTACTCTGCCTGTGCCCATGAGCCCGGAAGCCAAAGAAGCGGCCAAACAACTCGTGCATCGCATGGGTTTTCAGTCGGTCAGCGTGGTACACATGGCCGATGCGGGCGAGGGATTCAGTTTCATGGTCGTCTATGCTAAGACAGATGCCATGGTCGATTTTTCGACCATCTCTGTCCCCCAGGTCAGCGCGGTGCAGCTCAGTTTCTATGGAGTCAATGCCTATATTCGCCGCGAAATTGGTCGCAAGGTCGTGGTCCTCGGCGCCTGCACCGGGACCGATGCCCACACCGTCGGCCTAGACGCCATCATGAACATGAAGGGCTACGCCGGAGAATACGGTTTAGAGCGCTACCCGGAGATGGTCGCGCATAATTTGGGCAGTCAAGTGCCCAACGAAACGCTTATTTCCCGGGCAATAGAACTCGGTGCGGACGCCCTCTTAGTCTCGCAAGTGGTGACCCAGAAGGACGTTCATATTCCAAATCTCACCGAGCTCGTCGAGCTCGTCGAGGCGGAGGGCCTGCGGGATAGGTTGGTGCTCATCTGCGGCGGACCCCGCTTATCGCACGAGTTAGCTATCGAACTAGGTTACGACGCGGGCTTCGGCTCAGGGACTTTGCCACCCCATGTGGCGTCCTTTATCGTCCAAGAAATGGTGCGGCGAGGCATAAAGTAAGGCCGTGCAGAGGAAAATAGAGCGATTTTGCATCTTGCCCTTGGCAGGTGCAGAGAGAATGCATATAATACTTGCGAATGCCATAGGCACGAGGAGGAGAGCGAAGTGAACAGCCCAGTGAATAAAAAGCACGAGCCCATCCCAGATGTT
This sequence comes from Bacillota bacterium, assembly GCA_018725275.1. Lineage (GTDB taxonomy): Bacteria > Bacillota > UBA994 > UBA994 > UBA994 > BS524. The sequence goes on from QLUC01000028.1 coordinate 9,125, forward strand.
GGTCTCCGCATTTTGCGGTCGCGTCGGCAGACCATGCACTACAAGGATTTAGTCGCCGAAATAGCTACCGAGCGCGGGGAGCTGCCAAGTGGTGGCCCTGAACACCTCGCCCAGGTCCTGACGCAGATCAACTTAGACGCGCGTTTTGTGCACATGGGCAAGGGCTACTGGGGGCTCAAGGATTGGGCGGGCGGCCAACAGAAACCCATCCCCGTGGTTATCCCCGGGGAGGGCGAATACCTGCCGAAGCCGGAGGACTACCGTCTGGTCGATGAAGAAGATGACCACGATGATGAGAGCGAGCTCCTTATTCCGGTGGCCGATGATGAGGAAGAAGCCTTCGCCGATGAGGAGAGCGATGCTCAGGGCAGCGATGATGAAGAGAATGAAGACGACGAGTGACAGGGAGGGGCATAGCCGTGGCTAAATTTGTATTTGTCACCGGGGGCGTTGTTTCAGGCCTCGGCAAGGGCATTACTGCTGCTTCCTTAGGGCGGCTCTTAAAGTCCAGAGGATATGCAGTGAGTGTGCTCAAGTTTGACCCCTATATCAATGTCGACCCGGGCACGATGAGCCCCTTTCAGCATGGGGAGGTTTTTGTCACTGACGACGGCGCCGAAACCGACTTAGATCTAGGTCACTACGAGCGCTTCATGGACATGAATCTCTCGACTAGCAACAATGTCACCGCCGGCAAAATCTACAAATCGGTCATCGATAAAGAGCGGCGCGGCAACTACCTAGGGGGGACGGTGCAAGTAATCCCCCACGTGACCAACGAAATCAAAGAGCGCATGCTGCGCGTAGCGCGTGAAACCAATGCCCAAGTGATGATTGTGGAAATAGGGGGTACGGTCGGGGACATCGAGTCCTTGCCCTTTCTTGAGGCCATTAGGCAGATGCGTCGCGATCTAGGGCGCGAGAACGTTCTCTACATGCACGTCACCTTGGTGCCGACTTTGCGCCGGGGTGGCGAACTAAAAACAAAGCCGACCCAGCACAGCGTCAAGGAGTTGCGCGGCCTAGGCATACAGCCCAATATAATTGTCTGTCGCACGGAGAGTCCGCTTTCAGTCGAAATAAAGGCCAAGATCGCTCTCTTTTGCGACATTGACGCCGTGGCCATCATCGAAAATATCGACGTTTCCACCATCTATGAAGTGCCGTTAATGTTTGAGAAACAACAGCTAGATACGCTCGTGATCGAACGCCTTGGCCTGCCGCCAAGCCTGCCGGACCTCAAGGAGTGGCGGGCTTTAGTCGCGGACATCGCCTTAGTTAAGCAGGCCGTAAAAGTCGCCTTGGTAGGGAAGTACACCTCCTTCCCGGATGCCTACCTCAGTGTGGTGGAGGCCCTGCACCATGCCGGGTATGCCCATGCCGCCAAGATCGAGGTAGTTTGGGTTAATGCCGAAGAAGTAGAAGCAAAAGGGGCAGAGAACTTGCTCTGCGGGGTCGACGCCATCCTCGTGCCCGGTGGTTTTGGTCACCGCGGGATCCTGGGCAAGATTCTCGCCTCCCGCTATGCGCGCGAACAGCAGATTCCCTTCCTCGGCATCTGTCTGGGCATGCAGGTGGCCGTGATTGATTATGCCCGCCATGTCTGCGGGTGGGAGGACGGAGACAGCGCCGAGTTTCGCGACTGCGAATTCCCCGTGATAGATTTATTGCCGGAACAAAAGAATATTGATAACTTGGGCGGAACTATGCGCTTAGGCTCATATCCCTGCATCCTTCAGAAGGGTACGAAGTCTTACGCCGCCTACGGGCAGGAACTAATCGAGGAGCGGCATCGTCACCGCTTTGAGTTTAACAATGCCTACCGCGAACCCATGCTCGCCGCCGGGTTAGTGATTGCCGGCACTTCGCCTGATGGGCGCTTGGTGGAGATTATCGAGGATGCTCAGCATCCCTTCTTCGTCGGCGTGCAGTTTCACCCTGAGTTTAAGTCCCGCCCCAACCGTCCTCATCCCCTATTTCATGCCTTCATCGCCGCCGCCGTGCCGAGAAGTTCTCTCTGCCATGAAGCACTACTTTAGTCCTAACCCCTCCGCTCTGCATGACCTCAGGACAACAGAGCTCACCGTGCGCGGTGTAAGCATGTCGTTTGTAACCGACAGCGGAGTTTTTTCTAAGGGTAGCTTGGACTATGGCTCCAGGCTCCTCATGGAGAACATGCAAATACCCCCTCAATCCGCCGTGCTTGATTTAGGGTGTGGGTGGGGGGCAATTGGGATTTTGGCCGCGCTAATCAATCCTAGCGGCCACGTGACCATGGTGGATGTCAACGAGCGGGCGCTTGTCTTGGCAGCGAGGAATGCTCAAGAGAACCAAGCGAACAATGTTACTGTCCTAGCAAGCGATGGCTTTGCCGGCCTGCTTGGCTTTACCTATGATGTCGTGTTGACCAACCCTCCCATTCGCGCCGGCAAGGAGGTAGTTTTTTCTTTTTATGAGGGGGCTAAGGCTGCCCTAAGGCCCGGCGGCAAGTTATGGGTAGTGATAAGAAAAAAGCAGGGTGCCGATTCAACCGAGAAGAAACTGAGCGAGCTCTTTTATCGGGTGGAACTTATGGCGCGCTCTAAGGGCTACCATGTTTACGCGGCCGAGCACCAGCCACCATTTGAAGCAAAAAAACAAACAGGCTGACCAAATCTGGTCCAGCCTGTTCTTCGATTACGGTCTACCAACGGTTGCTATGTAGACAACAAAGTCGTTTTCTCCATCTAGGTTGAAGATTTTATTGACCGCATCATCATTGAAGGCGGCAATCGCGCAGACCCCCGCCTGTAGGGCGGTAGCCGCCAGGTATAGGTTTTGGCAGACATGGCCGGCATCGAGGTGCATGTAGCGGTAGCCGCGTTCCCCGTATCGCCATTCCATGCGGTAAGCATCGGCCGCCCAGAAGAAAGTCACCGCCGAAGTGCCCACGAATGGCTGTTGCAGGCAGGCCTCGCTGAGCTCCTCACCATACTGGTTGCCTTCCGCCAATAGTACCAACTCATGCCCAATCGCCCGGTAAAGGTAGAGCCCCGGCGTAAGACCGACGACCCTGTTTACCAAGAGGTAGGTCTCGAAGCAGTGCCTCGCCCCCGCCGAAGGTACCGTCCGGAGCGTCGCCGGCCGGCTGGTCACCTTCTTCACTCCCTGGGTGGTCCAGAGAAGGAAGCCGAGTTCCTCTAAAGTCAGGGAGGCCACCGCGTGCTTGCGCAGGCTACGGCGGTTCTCGATGGCGGCTAGGAGGTCGATCTTACCGAGCGTTGCCTTGTTCACCGGAGCCAAGGGAATGCGCTTTAGTCCAATCGGCGCAGCCCTCTCCAAGGGGGGTTGGGGCAGTTCCTTCATTTGATCAGATTCCTTGGCATACTGATACTTCGTGTTTTCCATAAATTCCCTACCTATGACACTGCGAAAACGCTCCATGCCGCTCGCCCTCCCACTAATTTTCGTTACTCGAAACTATTATACTACAAACGCCAAGCAAGCAAACACAAACAAAAGGGACTGGTCTTTTTGTTTACAGCAAGGCCGAGGTGCCCAGTATGTCGCTGGAGACGGTGGAGGCAGGGTTTCGCGTGGTCATTGGCGAAGTAATCAAGATGTTTAGATAGAAGGAAGGTGCTTAATTTGCAAGCGACTATCAGGCTTCGCCTGAGTACGCATGATGCCCACTACGGCGGAAACCTCGTTGATGGGGCCAGGGTGCTCGCCCTCTTTGGCGATATAGCCACCGAGCTCCTCATTCGCCATGACGGCGATGAAGGGCTTTTTGTGGCTTACGACTCGGTAGAATTTAAAGCCCCCACTTTTGCCGGAGACTATCTCGAAGTAGAAGGAGAAATCGTGGCCACCGGCAAGACCTCGCGCCGCATGTCCTTTACGGCTCACAAGGTCATCGCCGCCTTAAACGACCCGGCGCGGCCCTCCCAAGCCGAGGTACTATCTACGCCACTATTGGTTTGCCGGGCCACCGGAACCTGTGTGGTGCCTTTAGAAAAGCAGCGTTATAACGCCACGAGGTGAAAGGCCAGAAACGGAGGGGTTTATATGGACAAGCTCATTATCACGGCAGCGATAGTTGGTGCGGAGCTGACCCGTGCCGAGCAGCCTAGCTTGCCACTCACGCCAGCGGAGTTAGCGACCGCCGCCTATGAATGCTGGCAAGCAGGCGCATCCATCGTGCACCTGCATGTGCGTGACCGGGCCGGGCGCCCCACGCAAGATGTCGAGGTCTTTCGCGAGACCATGCGGCTCATCAAAGAAAAGTGCGACATCATCGTGCAGTTCTCTACCGGTGGAGCCACCGGCGCAACTGTCACGGAGCGCATCGCCCCACTTAGTTTGCGGCCGGAAATGGCTACCTTGACTACGGGCACCGTCAATTTTGGGGATGATGTCTTCTTTAACTCCCCTTCTTACATAGAAGCGATTGCTAACGAGATTAAACTCTATGGCATTCGCCCCGAAGTCGAGGTTTTTGAAACCGGCATGATGCAAAATGCCCTCGCCCTGGTCAAAAAGGGGCTCCTGCAGCAACCGCTGCATTTTGATTTTGTTCTTGGGGTGCCAGGAGCGATGCCGGGAACACCGAAGAACTTGCTGCACCTAGTCGAGAGCATGCCCGATGACGCGACGTGGATGGTCGCCGGCATTGGCCGGGCGGAGCTCCCGCTCGCGGTGATGGCGATATTGCTAGGGGGGCATGTTCGGGTTGGGTTTGAAGACAATATCTACTATAGTCGGGGTGTCCTGGCCGAGAGCAACGCCCAGTTGGTGGCTCGCATTGTGCGCATAGCCGGGGAGTGCGGGCGCGCGGTAGCCACTCCGAGCGAAGCAAGAAGTATTTTAGGGATAAGTGCCGGGTAGGGGAGCCACAAATTGGTTGAGGTTGACGCGGGTAGATGGTGTAGGCGTTTTATGCGAAAGGAGCATGGTGATGAGTAAGAAGTTGCGTACTCCAAGAGAAGCGCTGGCTAAAATGGATAATGGGGCCACGGTCATGATTGGGGGATTCTTGTGTGTGGGCACCCCCGAAACGCTGATAGAAGAAGTGTTGCGTAAGGACACCAAGGACCTGACGCTAATCGGCAACGACACCGGTTTTCCGGATAGAGGCATCGGCAGGCTCATCGTGGCCAAACGTGCCAAAAAAGTGCTCGCCTCCCATGTGGGTACCAACCCCGAAACGGGGCGTCAAATGCATGCCGGCGAGACCGAAGTCGTCCTCGTGCCCCAGGGAACCCTCGCCGAACAGGTGCGGGCAGGGGGAGCAGGCCTAGGCGGGGTATTGACCCCCACCGGGGTGGGCACCATCGTCGAAGAAGGCAAGCAAAAAATCACCGTCAACGGCCGAGAGTTTTTGCTCGAAGTGGCGCTACAGGCTGACTACGCCCTCATCAAGGCGCACAAGGCCGATGAACTGGGCAACTTGGTATATCGGCGCGCCACCCGCAACTTCAACCCCCTCATGGCCATGGCAGCGAAAACAGTGGTGGCTGAGGTTGAAGAAATCGTGCCCGTAGGCGAGTTAGACCCCGACGAAATCATAACCCCCGGTCTATTTGTCACCTACTTGGTCAAGAGGGGGAAGAAAGATGAGTAAGGATTTCGCGCGTGAGCGCATTGCCCGCCGCATTGCCCATGAACTGCAGGACGGCATGGTGGTCAACCTCGGCATCGGCTTGCCGACCTGGGTCGCTAATTATCTCCCCAGCGGCAGCGAAGTGCTGCTACAATCCGAGAATGGTTTTGTCGGCCTAGGTCCCGCCCCTCTCCCCGGTCAGGAGGACCCCGATGTTACCAACGCCGGAGGGCAGCCGGTGACCATAGTTCCCGGCGGGGCCTGCTTTGACAGCGCCATGTCCTTCGCCATTATTCGCGGCGGTCATGTCGATGTCACCGTCCTTGGCGCCCTCGAAGTAGACGAAGAAGGTAATCTCGCTAACTGGATGGTGCCCGGCAAGATGGTCCCCGGCATGGGCGGGGCCATGGATTTAACGGTCGGAGCGCGGCGGGTGATCGTCGCCATGGAGCACACGGCCAAAGGGAAGCCTAAAATTCTCAAGAAATGCACCCTGCCCCTTACCGCCAGGCAGCAGGTAGACCTCATCGTCACCGAGCTCGCGGTTATTGAGGTTACTCCGCAGGGGTTGGTCCTCAAGGAAGTGGCGCCGGACACCACCGTGGCAGAGGTGGTCGCCCAGACCGAGGCCACGCTAATCATTAACACCGTTAAAGTGATGGAGGTTTAACCCTATGAAATTTTTCCTCGACACCGCCAATCTCGAAGAAATTAAGCGGGCCATGAAACTTGGCGTCATTCATGGCATTACGACTAACCCCACCCTCATCGCTAAGGAGGGCCGCGAGTTCTATCCCACGGTGCGGGAGATTTGTGCCCTCTGCCCCGGCCCGGTAAGTGCCGAGGTCATCAGCCTAGATGCGCCGGGCATGATCAAAGAAGCAGAGGCCCTCGCCGCACTGGCGCCAAATGTGGTCGTAAAGATTCCCATGACTGCCAATGGACTAGAAGCGGTTGCCGTTTTGAGTCGCATGAACATTAAGACCAATGTCACCCTAATTTTTACCCTGAACCAGGCACTTTTGGCTGCGCGCGCGGGCGCCGACTATGTCAGCCCCTTTGTGGGGCGCCTAGACGACATCTCGGCCGTGGGCATGGATGTGGTGCGCGACATGGCCCACTGCTTCAGCCTGTATGGCTTCACCACCGAGATCATCGCCGCCTCGGTGCGCCATCCTCAACACGTGCATGAGGCCGCCGTCGCCGGGGCCCATATTGCCACTGTTCCTTACAAGGTCATCGAGCAGATGATCAACCACCCCCTCACGACGAGCGGAATTGAGCGGTTTTTGGCCGATTGGCGCGCCGTGATGGAGAAGGGCAATTAGTCTCTAAATATTGAGCGGGGGGCGGGCATATGGAACGAGAGTTAGCGCTGGAGTTTGTCAGAGTGACCGAGGCAGCAGCCATCGCGGCCGGGCGTCTCATGGGCCGCGGACAAAAAGAAGCAGCGGATAAAGCCGCCGTGGACGCTATGCGGGCCATGCTCGACACTGTGCAAGTGTGCGGGACGGTAGTCATAGGTGAAGGTGAAATGGACGAGGCCCCCATGCTCTACATTGGCGAAAAAGTGGGGGGAGCGCAGTACCCCGAGGTCGATATCGCTGTAGACCCTCTCGAAGGCACCAGTTTAGTGGCCAAGGGCCTGCCTAATGCTATTGCCGTCTTGGCGGTGGCCGAGAAGGGCGGGCTACTGCATGCCCCGGATATGTACATGGAAAAACTGGCGGTGGGACCGGAGGCCAAGGGCTGCATTGACCTAGACGCCCCTATTGAACACAATCTCGCCCGGGTAGCCGCGGCCAAGGGGAAAAAAGTCGAGGACCTCACCGTAGTGATCCTCGACCGCGAGAGGCACGCTAACATCATCAGGCAAGTGCGGGCCGCCGGAGCGCGCATTAAGCTCATCACCGACGGCGACGTGGCGCCAGCCGTCGCTACCGCCTTTGGCGATAGCGGCGTCGATGTCCTCATCGGCATCGGGGGAGCGCCGGAAGGTGTGCTCGCCGCCGCCGCCCTCAAGTGCCTAGGTGGGGAGATGCAGGCTCGTTTAATGCCCGGCAACCAAGCGGAAGTAGAGCGGGCGCAAACCATGGGCATCAAAAATATAGGGGCGGTCTTAGGCCTAAATGACCTGGTGCGGAGTAACGATGTCAT
>QLUC01000029.1 GCA_018725275.1 Bacillota bacterium
ATTTTGGAAAGCACGTACCCGTACCATTTTCTTGTGCGTACAGGTGATCAACATAATACCAGTCGCTTATCTATAAGTTATGCCGACCTCCTCACTCAGTCGGTGGAGCTGTGTATCGGTGCCCCGGAGCAGCGTCTGGTAGCGAGTTTTGGTAAATAGATAACGGTAAGTCCTAAAACGAGTTGCCTGGCTACCGATATTGCCGGAGATAAGGCTGTGACCAAGTACATCTTGGCAACGGCTGGCATCCCTGTTCCCTTTGGGCTGACGGTGGAAACTGCGGAAAATGAAGCGACAGTGCTTAAAGAAGCTTTGGGCTCCGCGCGAGCGGGCGATTGGGTGGTGGTTTTCTACGAGTCGCTAGAGAGCACTCTGGGGCATCTGCGGCAGGTAGAGGATAGTAGACGGACGGCTATAGTGCCGGCGGCCATGACAGAGGCAGTGGGGAGATAACCCACTGCCTGCAACTTTTACTGGTTTTAATGGGGTGGATGCATTACAATAGATGGGAGGTGAGTGCATTGCGCTTGGCGTTTTTATCTCCGGCCAAAGTCAATCTCGATCTTTTGGTTCTTGGCAAGCGAGAGGATGGCTACCATGAAATCGAGACCATCCTGCAGACAGTGGCCCTCTATGATCGAATCTTCTTGGAGCTAGGACAAAGCGGCATCAACCTAGTGGTGCCAGACATGCTACCGGCGGGGGCTGGCAACTTATGTTACGAAGCCGCCGCGGCGTTCTATGGAGCAACGGGCATTTCTCCGGCCCTTACCGTGCATCTGGAAAAGAACATTCCCATCGAGGCCGGCCTCGGCGGTGGTAGCAGCAATGCCGCAGTCGTCCTCCTCGGATTGAATGTCCTTTATGGATTCCCCTTAGACGAGGCAAATTTAGTCAGGATCGCCGCCCCCATTGGGTCAGATGTCCCCTTCTTCCTGCGGGGAGGGACAGCTAGAGCTACGGGGAGGGGTGAGACAATCATTCCCTTGCCGGACGCCCCTTGCCGTTGGCTGCGCATTGTAAAACCACCCTTTGGTCTCAGTACCAAGGAAGTATATCAGCGCTGGATACCAACAGCGGTCTTTAAGCGCCCCCCAAGACACAATGACCTAGAGCAGGTGGCCCTGGGACTTTTTCCAGAGCTAGGCATGGTTAGGGCATCTCTTTTGGGCGATGGAGCCATAGATGTCATGCTCTGTGGGAGCGGCTCGGCCATGTGCGGCTTCTACCACTCTCGCCCGGTAGCGAACGCATCGCTACCGGCAGGGTACCGAGAATATATCGTGCCAACGCTGACCAGTGCGGAATGCTTAGTCAACTTTAGAGGGGAGAGACAGCCATGATAGAAAGAATGGTGCCTATTAAATTAGATAACTACAAACCCCTGCGGGATATAGTCTTTGAGCATTTGCGAGAAGCCATTGTGGCCGGTCGACTAAGGCCCGGGGAGCGCTTAATGGAGGTACAGCTCGCCGAAGAAATGGGTGTCAGTCGCACTCCCGTGCGTGAGGCCATACGCAAGCTCGAGCTCGAGGGCCTGGTGGTGATGATAACGCGGCGTGGAGCCTATGTTTCCGATCTCAGCGTCAAGGACATCGCGGAGACCTTTGAGATTCGTGCCGCGCTCGAGTCCTTGGCTGCAGGGCTGGCCGCCGAGCGGATAACGCCGGAAGGTCTCGAACAATTAGAGCGCACTTTGGTACAAATTGGTGAATGCATGGATGACAGTAGTGTGGACCGTCTGGTAGAATTAGACGAAAAGTTTCATTCCATTCTCTTTGCGGCCAGTCGAAATCAACGCTTGTCGCAGATTGTGAGTAATTTGCGTGAGCAGATCAATCGCTTTCGCCAGACGTCGCTTGCTACCCCCGGAAGATTTAGAGCAGTGTTCCAAGAGCACAAAAGAATCGCCGAGGCCATTTCTGAGGGCAACAGCTCCTTGGCGCAAGCCCTAGCCAAAGAGCACATGGAAAACGCAGAGTTGTCCATCATGGAGTGGGTGAAGGACCATAAGGTTTAGGGAGGCGAGACTGTGAACGCAATTATACTGGCCGGAGGAGACAAAGAAGATGGCTTCGCTAGGCGGCATGGCGTGGCGAACAAGGCCCTTATCCCCATCAACGACCAGGCCATGTTGGATTATGTTTTTCGGGCGTTGTCGGGTTCACGCTTAATCGAGACAATCACCTTAGTCGGTCCAGCCACCGTTTGTGCCCCATATGCGAGCGCGAGGGTTGCCGTGCAGCCTGACACCGGAGATATGATGAAGAACTGCTTGGCAGCTATGGCATTCCTGCCGCAAGATGAGAAGGTCGTGGTGGCGACCTCTGATATTCCGATGCTCACTACGGCGGTGGTGGACGATTACTTGGCGTCTTTGGCGGAGAAAAAGGGAGATTTTTTCTATCCCATCATCTCACGGGAGGTCAACGAAAAGCTTTATCCCGGGGTCAAGCGCACCTATGCCACCTTGGGAGGCCGTACCTACACCGGGGGGAACCTCTTAGTCATTGACCCGAAAGTGGCCGTCGAGCTCGCCCGTCGCCTCGAGCGCTTCATAGCTCACCGGAAAAACATTTTGGCCCTCAGCGCCATGATAGGCTATAGGTTTCTCGTCAAGCTGCTCATGGGTCAACTGACCTTGCCCGAGGTGGAAGAGCGCATGTCACAACTACTTGCCTGCCACTGTGTGGCGGTCGAGTGCCCCTATGCCGAGATAGGCACTGATGTGGACAAGGACAGTGACTTGGCTCTGGCTCGGCGAGTACTTAGCGGTGCTTAGATGAAGAAACAGAGCAAGGCAGCTAGGGTTGCGGTACTGGTGAAGCTTCTCTTGGATGCACCGCTAGAGCTTGTATCCCTAGGTGCCTTGGCGGCTCGTCTGGGGGTGGCTAAATCATCTATCAGTGAGGATGTCTCCGCCATCCGGCAAGGCTTCGAGGCGCAGGGCCTCGGTAAGCTGGAAACGGTAACCGGTGTCTGTGGTGGTGTGCGCTACGTGCCCTATCGCACCAGGCAATATGCGGACGACTTGGTGGCATCTCTCTGTCGGCGCCTCAAAGAACCGGCGCGGCGGGTCTCCCCGGGCTATCTCTATCTAGATGATATATTGCATGAACCATCATTTCTTGCGGCCCTGGGAGAGGTGATAGCAGCGCGGTTTGCCGTGGAGGGCATTAATGCGGTCGTTACGGTTGAAGCGCGCGGCATACCGCTGGCGATGGCGGTGGCTAGGTACCTCAATAAGCAGCTGGTGATTGCGCGCCGCGAACTCGTTTATACCCACGGGGGGGTGGCCGTCCCCGCCACGCGGCAAGAGAGCTTTATTGCCGACGGGCCACTTCTCAGTGTGAGCTATGTTTCGGGCTCGCAGCGCAACATGCAGTCTATGTCCCTACCGCGGCGCATTTTGCCGGAAAAGGCTCGGGTCCTGGTGGTTGATGATTTTCTCAGGGCTGGGGGCACGCTCAGGGCCCTCACTGCCTTGCTCCATGAATTCCAAGCGACAGTCGTTGGAGCGGTGGTTCTTGTAGAGACGGCTCGTCCGCTTGAAAAATTGACGAGCGGGTACCTATCTGTGGTGCGTTTAGATGAAGTTCTGGGTGAGTTTATTGTTGCCCCGGGCAATATATAATCCGGCACATTGTGTGCCGGATTTAGCATTGTCTAAAACATTTATCGGCGAGTTGAAGAGGCGTGAGACTCTACGTCGCGGGCACCGTTTTCACGAAGGATGTTGGCGGCTTTGTTGACTCTCTCTTCGCTGCACTGGTCCCCGGCACATTGGAGGATGGCGAGCATATTGCCCTGGCGCACTTCCTCCTGGAGTTGACGGCCTCTTTCAGCGGGAATGCCCCAGTCGATAAGCCCACCCGCCAGTCCGCCGGTGGCGGCACCGGTCAGGGTCGCAGCAATGGGTCCGGCAGCAATGATGGGGCCAAGCCCAGGGATGGCCAGAGCACCTGCACCGAGGGCCAACCCCGCGATGCCGCCCCACGCAGCCCCGGTCGTCATGCCGTCAGAAACGTTGTCGGTTCCAGAGCGCATGGTGGCACCCTGTCCTCCAGACTTTTGTTGCTTGCCCTGAGTTCCCCTATCCTTGGCTACAATGGATATCTCCTGGTCTCTAAACCCAGATGACCGGAGAGCCCGCACTGCCCGCTCCGCGTCGCTTTCGGAGCGAAACACACCGACGATCGTCTTTTGCATTTGTACCACTCCCTTGTAAAGATTGGCTTTTAGCCAACTATAGTGTGTGCTCACCATGCAGAAATATACAAGTCGAACTGTGTCGCAAGATATCGAAAGATTCTCTCGATGCCGAGCAGGAAATGCCCCTAATCAAGTAGAATTGAGCCATAATATGGGCTGCATGACGAAAGGTGGTGAAGAACATGAATGTAACAGACGTACGTATCAGGAAGGTGAGTAGCGAAGGCCGCATGAAAGCCATTGTCTCCATAACCATCGACGACGCCTTTGTCATCCACGACGTGAGAATAGTGGACGGGAACAATGGGTTGTTTGTCGCCATGCCAAGTCGCAAGACCCCCGCGGGAGAATTTAGAGACATTGCCCATCCGATCAACTCGTTGGCCAGGGAGAAGATCCAGACGGAGGTTCTCGGGGCCTACCACCGAGAAATAGAAAAGGTTTCTTGAGTCTTTAGTGGAGCCAAAAGCTCCACTTTGTGTTTTGTCCCCCACGACGTATAATGGTAGAGGCAAGGGTATTTTGCTGGGAGGTGTCCTATGGAGCAGCTGATTGCGGCCGTAGTGTTGGCCGCAGGAGAAGGCAAGCGCATGCAGTCACGCTTAGTGAAGACGGCCCATAAAGTGGCCGGCGTGCCGATTGTGGCACATGTTTTGCGGGCGGCGCGTGCAGTGCAGGCAACTAGTATCATCACCGTTGTGGGTAAGGACGCTCTAGAGGTAAAGGCTGCCGCCGGCGATTCTTCTGCCTTTGTCACCCAGCACGAGCGCTTGGGGACTGGTCACGCCTGTCAACAGGCCGAAGAAAGACTCAAGGATTTTTTGGGCGTAGTACTGGTTCTTTGTGGAGACGCGCCCTTGATAACCCCCCAGACGCTTCAGAGAATGCTCGATACCCACAACCAAGAGGGCGCTCTGGCCACCGTACTAACCGCTAGGCCTAGCGATGTGCGTGGTCTAGGAAGAATTAAGCGCGATGCTGCGGGCTGTTTTTTAGGCATCGTGGAGGAAAAAGACGCTACCCCCGACGAAAAAGCAATACGCGAAATAAATGCCGGCTTTTATTGTTTTAGCTCTCCTCATCTCTTTGCCGCGCTGAAGGGGATAACTAATGACAATGCCCAAGGGGAATATTTGTTGACGGATGTTTTTTCCCTGTTGATCAAACAAGGCCGGGTGGAAACCGTCCTGACTGAAGACTACAGCGAAACCATAGGCATTAACGACCGCCTATGGCTCTGTCGTGCCGAAAATGAGATGCAAAAGCGCATCCAAGAGAAATTGATGTTCGCCGGGGTAACCATAGTGTCCCCCCAGACCACCTACATCGAGGCCGATGTGCAAATCGGGAAAGACACCACAATTTGGCCGCACAGCGTGTTAAAGGGCAACACATCAATAGGAGAGGACTGCCAGATTGGGCCTAGCACGCTCATCGAGAATTCTCGAATTGAAGATGGCGTGATCGTCCTAAACTCAGTCGTCAGAGATTCCTTCGTCGGTCCAAAGACCGAGGTCGGTCCTTTCGCACACCTGCGTCCTGGGAGCAAGATTGGCAAAGCTGTCCGCGTGGGTAATTTTGTCGAGATAAAACAGAGTTCGGTTGGCGATGAGAGCAAGATTTCCCATCTTAGTTATGTGGGGGATGCCCAGGTTGGAGCCAGGGTGAACATGGGGGCGGGCACTATTGTGGTCAACTACGATGGTTTTAAGAAGCATCAAACCGTCATCGGCGACGGGGCCTTTGTCGGTTGTAACTCCAATCTCGTAGCGCCCCTCTTATTAGGAGAGGAATCCTTCGTGGCGGCCGGCTCTACTGTGACCCGGGATGTGCCACCGCGGGCTTTGGCGGTAGCTCGGGTGCGGCAGGAAAACAAAGAGGGCTGGGTACAACGCTTTAAGCGCACTAAAATTAGCGAATAAGGGACAACTGCTCCGCCCTGTGCTACAATACATGGCGGAGCAATAGAGGAGTGTGCGAAATGATAGCTTATCCGGATAGACGCTTGAAGATTTTCTCTGGCAATGCCAATCCTATGCTGGCCAAAGAAATCGCTGCTCACCTTGGCATACCCATGGGTCTTGGCCAAGTGCTGCGTTTTAGCGATGGCGAGGTGCAGGTGCGCATTAACGAGAGTGTGCGGGGAGCGGATGTCTTCGTTGTGCAACCAACCTCGGCACCCGTCAACGAACATTTGATGGAGCTATTGATCACCATCGATGCTCTGCGCCGGGCTTCGGCCAGGCGGATTACCGCGGTCATTCCCTACTATGGATACGCCCGCCAGGACCGCAAGACGCGCGCCCGCGACCCCATTACCGCCAAGTTAGTCGCCAATCTCTTGACCACCGCCGGAGTAGACAAAGTGCTGACCATGGACCTGCATGCGGGACAAATCCAAGGGTTTTTCGACATCCCCGTCGACCACTTGCCCGGCGTGCCTATCCTGGCTGATTATTTTAAGAGTAAGAGCTTAGACCATATGCTTGTCGTGTCCCCAGATCTTGGCGGGGTCACCCGCGCCCGCGACCTCGCCGACCGCCTCGGGGTCGACATTGCCATCATCGACAAACGTCGTCCGGAGCCGAATATCGCCGAAATTATGAATATTATTGGTAAGATTAGGGGCAAGCGCGTGGTGATGATTGACGACATCATTGATACCGCGGGCACCATTGTCCAAGGCGCGCAATCGCTCCTAGACCAAGGAGCTCTCGAGGTGTATGCCTGTTGCACCCATGGGGTTCTTTCCGGTTCTGCGGTCGAGAGATTGCACAACTCCCCCATCACGGAGGTGGTCATAACAAATACTATCCCCCTTACGGAAGAAAAGCGCATAGACAAACTCAAGATATTGTCCGTCGCCCCGCTTCTAGGGGACGCCATCTTACGCATCTTCGAAGATCTGTCGGTCAGTAAACTGTTCGATTAATTTATATTGGGCGTGGGGCAGGTGGATGCGGTGAAATTGCTGGTGGGTCTAGGTAACCCGGGCAAGGAATATATAGATACTCGTCACAATGCCGGTTTCGCCGTGATAGCCGCTCTCGCCTCTCGTTATGGCATTAAAGTGACCCAGGCAAGGCATTCCTCCTTATTGGGTCGCGGCAAGATAGCCGGCTGTGATGTTTGTTTACAACAGCCATTGACCTACATGAACCTGAGCGGGCCGGCCGTCAAATCGGCACTGCAAGCTCTTAACCTATCTCCGGCCGACCTACTAGTGATTAGCGATGACTTAGATTTGCCACTCGGCAGGTTGCGCATTAGGGGGAGTGGCGGTAGTGGTGGGCACAAGGGCTTAAAGAGCATCACGCAGTGCCTAGCCACCGATGCTTTCCCGCGGCTGCGGTTCGGCATAGGCAGACCAAGAGAGAAAATAGCGGTGGAGGACTACGTGCTTTCGCGGTGGGACGGCGAGGAAAGGTCTCTTCTCGGCGCTTCGCTGGAGCGCGCGGTATTAGCAATCGAGGCTGTTGTCCTCTATGGCGTGGATGAGGCCGCCAATCTTCACAATGGTGAACCTGAATAGCCGGACTATGGATGCAGAATACTACTGGCGAGGTGCTTCTGTAGCCCATAGCGAAAGGAACGGTGAGCCTTATCGAGGTGCGCATCGTTTGCGATTCTTGTCGCCAGGTATTCAGCCAAGAGAACGCCAAGAGGGCGGAGGAGCAGCCGGGCATTTTGGTTACTTGGAGTGACCTCTGCCCAGACTGCCGAGGGGTACTCTGCCGGGACATTAGATGCAGCCCTAGCTAGTGTAGCTAGGGTTTTGGTGTCGCCTTGGCGAAAGTGGTTCTGGCCACAATGGGTAAGGTGCTGGAGGTGTTGTCTTGCAAAAAATAACAGAAGCATATCTACAAAGCGATAGTTGGTACGAGATCAAGCGAGCGGTAGACAACGGGCAAGAACACATCTACATGAGTGGCGCGACCATGGTCGGTAAGGCCCTGCTACTAGCCCTTGTCCAAAAGCAATGGAATTGGCCAATGTTAGTGGTCGCCTCTTCGACCGCGCATGCCGGGCAGTGGATGGTACAGCTGCAGAGCATGTTCGGCGAGGAAGAGGTGGCGTATTTTCCACCTGAAGAGGTGCTACTGTATGGGGTCTTAGCTCAAGGACCAGAACTTTCCGGGCAAAGGTTGGCGCTCATGGCATCTTTGGTCGCGGGGAAGGTCCCGAAAGCGATTGTCACCACTTGGGATGCCTTGTTGATTCGCATGGTCCCGCCAGTCGTTTTTAAGGAGCACACCTTGCGCCTGGCGGAAGGGCAAGCACTTAAACTGGCGGACTTTGTCTTGATGCTCCACACTGCGGGCTACGAGAGAGTGGAGCTAGTAGAATCAATGGGGCAGTTTGCGGTGCGCGGCGGTTTGGTGGATGTCTTCCCCTTGGTCGCCGAGGAGCCCGTGCGCATTGAATTTTTTGGGGACGACATCGACAGCCTGCGTTCCTATGATCTGACCACACAGAGGTCCATCTCTCGCCAAAAAAGCGTCTTGGTGCCACCGGCCCGGGAAGCTTTCTGGCCGGAGAAGGCTGCCGGTCCCGGGGTCGAACGCTTGACGCAAATACTTGAAAACATAGTGCGCAGGCTAGAGCCGGAGCGCGGCGTAATGCTCAGGAAAAATATCGGTCATGACTTAGAGAGGCTTAAGGAAGGGCATTTGTTCCCCGGCCGCGGCAAGTACCTGTCGTTTTTTATCGAGCACTGTGCCACGCTCCTTGACTACCTGCCGACAGAGACCTTGGCCATCTTAGATGAGCCGAGCCGCCTCTTGGAAAAGGCCGAAGGATGTCAAAAGGACTTAGAGGAGCAGTACAAGGCCCTCCTCATCGCCGGTCAATTACTGCCCACCCAGCACCGGGTTTTCAGTAGCGATACGGAAGTAATGGCCAGACTAGAGAAATTCCGCACCTTCATGATGGCCACTTTGCCCAAGCGACCCGCTCGGTTACGGGTAGATGGCCAAGTTACCGTTCTACAAAAGGCGATCCCCAACTATTTTGGGCAACTGTCCTTGCTCAGCAAGGATGTAAAAAGATT
The DNA here is from genome assembly GCA_018725275.1 of Bacillota bacterium. Lineage (GTDB taxonomy): Bacteria > Bacillota > UBA994 > UBA994 > UBA994 > BS524. The sequence goes on from QLUC01000029.1 coordinate 9,263, forward strand.
AGCCGCTTCCGGATACCGCATTCTGGCCGTGGCGCCCACCGCCAATCGTCAAGCAGAAATAATAAACGCCCTGCAGGCAGAGGACATAGCCGCACAACCATGGAGTATCGACGCAGAGTTACCTCCCCCGGGGACTTTTTCAGTAGTGGTAGGGACGCTGACGGAGGGAGTGGAGCTCCCCGAAATAAAATTATATCTCTTGGCTGAGGACAACTTGTCCGGCAAGTCTAAGCTGCGTAAGCGGCGGCCGGTGAGGGCGGCAGGAGAAGGAGCCCGCCTCACCTCGCACCGCGACCTCGCCGTGGGAGACTTTGTAGTTCACTTGCACCATGGCATCGGCAAGTACATAGGCGTGCGCACTATGGAAATTGCGGGCACACAGCGCGATTATATTGAGATCCATTACAATGCTGCAGACAAACTCTATGTGCCAGCCGACCAGTTGCACTTAGTGCAGAAGTATGTGGGGGGCGAGGGTAAGGAGCCAAAGCTACATGCCCTTGGCGGAACTGACTGGGCGAAGACTCGGGCTAAGGTGCGGGAATCAGTAGAGAAGATGGCAGAAGAACTTTTGGCGCTATACGCCAAGCGCGCCTCTCTAGTGGGGTATGCCGCGGGTCCCGATAAACCTTGGCAGCTAGAGATGGAAGGCAATTTTGCCTATGTGGAAACTGCGGATCAACTGCGAAGCATAGAGGAAGTTAAGAAAGATATGGAATCACCAGAGGTCATGGAGCGTCTCCTCTGCGGAGATGTTGGCTATGGCAAGACTGAAGTTGCCGTGCGGGCCGCCTTTAAGGCGGTCATGGAAGGCAAGCAGGTGGCGGTGTTAGTGCCGACAACCATCTTGGCTCAGCAGCACTATCATACTTTTCGGGAGCGTTTTGCCGGGTTTCCCATTGAGGTGGCGCTGTTAAATCGTTTCCGCAGCGCAGAAGATAATCGTGAGACCGCTAAGAGAATTAGCGCCGGAATTGTGGACGTGGCCATCGGTACCCATCGTCTGTTTAACGCGGATGTGCGGTTCAAAGACCTCGGCCTATTGGTTATCGACGAAGAACAGCGTTTCGGTGTGCAACATAAAGAGAAAATAAAAATGGTCAGGCACAATGTCGATGTCCTGTCGCTCTCGGCGACCCCTATCCCGCGCACCCTGCACATGGCCATGGTCGGCCTGCGCGATGTCAGCGTCATCGAAACCCCGCCCGAGGACCGCTACCCGGTGCAGACCTACGTAATTGAGCACGATAGTTATGCCATCAAGCATGCCATTCTGCGCGAGATCGAGCGCGGTGGCCAAGTCTACTATGTGCATAACCGCGTGCGGACCATAAAATCGGTGGCTTCTTACCTGCAAGTCCTCCTGCCTGAGGCGCGCATTGCGGTGGGGCATGGGCAGATGGCAGAGGAGACTCTCGAGAGGATATTTCTTGATTTTCTCGAGGGGGAGTATGACATCCTCCTCAGCACCACCATTGTCGAATCTGGCTTAGACATAGCCAATGTGAACACCATTGTTGTCGAAGACGCCGACAAATTAGGGTTAGCCCAGCTATACCAACTTAGAGGCAGGGTCGGGCGTTCCAACCGTGTTGGCTACGCCTACTTCACTTACCGGCCGGACAAGACATTGACCGAGGTTGCCGAGAAGCGACTTAGCGCCTTGCGCGAATTTACCCAGCTGGGTGCTGGGTTTAAAATCGCCTTGCGCGACCTTGAGATTCGTGGCGCAGGGAATATTCTTGGACCCGAGCAGCATGGGTTCGTGGCCTCGGTAGGGTTTGACCTTTACTGCCAGCTCCTCGAGGAGGCCGTGCGGACCTTAAAGGGCGAAAAAGTGGCCAAGCCCATAGAGTGCGAGATTAAACTGCCCGTTGATGCCTACTTCCCCAGTCGCTATATTCGTGATTCACAACAGAAGGTAGAAATGTATAAGAAAGCCGCCTCTGCTCGGCACGAAGCCGAAATCATAGACATTCTCGATGAGCTAGTCGACCGTTACGGAGATTTGCCGGAGCCAGTCGAAAACCTGCTCTTGATTGCGCGCCTTAAGATTTTGGCCGGCAAGCTAGGTTGCACCTTAGTCACCACCACCGACAAAGGAATGTTACTCAAGCTAGATGCTGAGGCCGCACTAGACCCGGCTGTGTTTAGCGCCGTGCATCGGCAGTTCCATGAGTTGGGCATCCAAAATCACAAGGGATATGCGCTGACCTTTCGGAGCGAGGGGCGTAGTCTCATGCAGAGCGTCACTCGCTTAATCGAGGCACTGCGATTGCTAATTGTAAAGGAGAAGTGAGTAGTGGCCAAGCTGAGCAGGTCAAGGATTAAGCTCTTGGGAATTCTAGCTGCCGTCATAGTATTAGTAGTATTGGTAGCACTTCTCTTGCCACAGTTTTATGTGGCTTTTGCCGGAGGGTTTATTTCGCGGGGGGAGCTAGTTGTCAGGCAGCGACATGTGCAGTTCGCCTATGAGTTGCAACTGCGGGGGAGAAGCCCGGTTGACCCCGATTTTGCGCGCAAGATGCAAAAAGAGATCCTTCTACAGATGATTGCGGAACGCTTGCTGATGCAGGAGGCCAAACAAGAGCTCCTGCCCTCCCGCGAAGAGCAACAAGCCTATGTCCAGGATGTGGTCTCTTTTATCACCAGGGAGTTCTTTGGTGGGAGTAGCGAGGCCTTAGGAGCGCGGCTCGCCAAGGCCTCACTGACACTCGCAGAACTTGACCGGTACCTCGCAGAAACCTTGGTTGTCTATAAACTGCGCGAGGCGAGGCTCAAAGAAATTGTCATCACCGAGGCAGAGATAAAAGCTCATTTTGACGCCAGAAGAGCAGAATACAACTTACCGGAGATGATCAGGCTGCGGCATATTGTGGTCAAAGAGCGTCCTCTCGCCGAAAATATTTGGCGACAACTGCAACGGGGGAGCGACTTCGTTGCATTGGCCCAGGAGCACACGGTGGACATTGTTTCTCGTCCTCTTGGGGGAGATTTGAACTGGCGCCGGCGCGGCGAGTTTGCCGAGGCCTTTGAGGTCGCCGCGTGGAGCCTCGCCACGGTAGGCAGCATCAGCCCGGTCGTCAAAACGGATATGGGTTACCATGTCATCAAGCTAGAGGGAAAGCTGCCTCCGCGCGAGCGCTCTTTAGTTGAAGTGCAAGATGCCGTGCGCGCGCGTTTGCTAGAGGAGCGCGAAGCAGCTCTCTGGGAAGCTTATGTGAGCGAGCTAAGGCGACAGGTCCTTGTTCTCGTTTTTCTGAGGTAAAAAAAGAGCATAAAAGGCCGCGCTGTGCCAGATACTAGGTAATGGAATAGCACATCCAAGTAATCGCCCCCATCATTGCCGATGGCCAGCCAATAGGAACAGTGGTGCTCTGCTCGCGCGAGCCTCGGGCAACTATGGGTGAGATAGAGAACAAGTTGGTCGATACCGCCGCTGTTTTTCTCGCTAAGCAGATGCAGGACGGGTAGCAAACAGGTAGCGCCGCTTAGGCGCTACCCCTTGGTTTTTTGGGCAAGTGGTGTTAGTATGAGAGACATAATATAGTGCTGAAGGTGTTTTGATGCTGTACATAGTGGGGCTAGGCCCCGGCGACCCAGATCTCATCAGCCGTCGCGGCTTTGAGCTATTGTCTCTCCCTAACTCTCAAGTCGTGCTCCGCACCGGCAAACATCAGGTCGCCACTCTGCTTAGCGCCAGCGGCCTCTTGTTTGCGACCTATGATTACTTGTATGACAGTCTGCCTGATTTTGAGCAGGTCTATGCGGCTATAGTGGCCGACATCGCCAGGCGGTACCGGCATAGCGATGTAGTCTATGCTGTGCCCGGCAATCCCATGGTCGCCGAAAGTACCGTGCAGGAGCTGCTCGCGATGGGAGCACGGCATGGTTGGGAAATAAAGGTCATTTTGTCCCCGAGCAGCCTAGAAGCGGTCTTTGCCGCGCTCGGCATTGACCCGACCAAGGGGGTAGCCATAGGCGATGCGCTTGACCGCAGCATTAGCATTGACCCTAGCCTCTCGTGGCTGCTGACTCAGGTGCACAGTCGCCTCGTGGCCGGTGACCTGAAGCTGCGGCTACTTCAGATCTACCCTCCGGAGCACAGGGTCGCAGTGGTGCGCGATGCGGGCAGTGTAGCTTGCCAGGTCATCCGCCTACCGCTTGCTGAGCTTGACCACCGTGAGTTTACCTCCGTCGACACCGTGTACGTCCCTGCTTGCCGGGAGGCGCGGCATATTGGCCGGGCTATGGAAGAACTAGCACAAGTGATGAATCATTTGCGAGGCCAAGACGGCTGCCCCTGGGATAAGGAGCAGACCCACCTCAGTCTTCGCCCTTTTCTCATCGAAGAAGCCTATGAGGTTCTCGCCGCTTTGGAGGGAGATGATAAGGCAGAATTAGCTAAAGAACTGGGAGATCTCTTGTTGCAGGTTGTATTCCATGCGCAAATCGCCAGGGAGAACGGAGATTTCGACCTCTTTGACTGCATCACCGAATTAGTAGCGAAGCTGGTGCGGCGCCATCCCCATGTGTTCGGCGATTCTAAGGCCACGACCGCCCATCAAGTGGAGGAAGGCTGGCGTCGCATTAAGCAGGCCGAAAAGGCTACCCAAGGGGAAGGGTATCTAGATTCGATTCCAATGAACCTGCCCGCCCTGCAGTTGGCGTACAAGTTCCAGGCGAGAGCCGGGCAGTTAGGGCTAGATTGGCCCAGTATCGCCGGGGTTATCGCTAAAGTAGATGAAGAAATCGCCGAGCTTAGGCAGGCCATACATGAAAATGACCCTCAGCTTATCGCGGGGGAGCTTGGGGACCTGCTTTTTTCTCTCGTCAACCTCAGTCGATTTTTAGAGGTGGAACCGGAAACTGCCTTGCGTGGGTCGATTTACAAATTCAGACAGCGTTGTGCGAGGGTTATCCAGATGGCCGCTTCTTTGGGAATGGTGACGAATGAATGTAGTCTTGCCGAATTGGACAGCCTATGGGACGAAGCAAAATCCAAAGAAAATACTAAGCGCTACAACCGCTGAGCAGGAAAATCATGTTGCAGCGGAGAAAACCATAAAGACGGTAGTACTATTATGAGGAGGCGTTTTCATGAATAAGTCTCAACTAATCGACGCAGTTAAACAAAAAACAGATCTTACCAAGAAGGATGTAGAGTTGGTAGTAAGCACGGTCTTTGAAAGCATGGAGGAAGCTCTGATTACGGGCGATAAAGTTGCGATCGCTGGGTTTGGCACTTTTGCGGTCAGAGAGCGGGCAGAACGTCGCGGACGCAACCCCAAGACCCAGGAGGAGATCGTCGTGCCTAGAGCCAAGGTGCCGGTATTTCGCCCTTTCAAAACCCTAAAAGAGGCCATCGATAAATAAACCCTCTCCATACATAATCTAAGGCAGGTTGGATAACCTGCCTTTTTAGGAGTAAGAAGCATGCGACTAGATAAGTATCTTAAGGTGTCCCGCCTCATTAAAAGGAGGACTCTTGCCAAAGATGTGAGCGACCAAGGCAAAATTGAAGTCAATGGTAAGGTAGCGAAGCCGAGCCTCATGGTCAAAGTCGGAGACCTCTTGACCTTGCACTTCGGTAGCCGCGTTTTGAAGGCGCGCATTTTGCGCCTCGAACCCTCGGCACGCCGCGATGAAGCACAGGAGATGTATGAGATAGTGGAAGAGGCCAAAATTCTTTGACCGATAAAGTCGGTGCAAAATCAGCGACCAAGTCCGCCAAGCGGTCCAAAAGACGCGGGGGATAGTGCTCGGCTATCTTGGGCAGTTTGTGCGGGCCTGGTTTCACGCCTACTGTGACGGCATGACGAGCACAGCAGCCGATGGGCTAGCCTTTCGTGAGTTTCCAACCCCTATATAAAGAATGTCTCCGACATCTGTCCCGAATTTACGCCCCAAGAGGAGCGTGAATACCGCGTTACTTTTACTCGAGCCGAAGTCATAGCTGCATTGCGGCAAATCGGTCAAACCCCCGGCGAGTTTCAGCGGATAGAAGTGCTGAAGAAAGACTCGGCAAATCGGGCGGTGTCCTTGCGCATAGGACGTGCTACCATTTCTGCCCCTGCCTTCCGCATTGCTATAGGTAGCACCCGGTTGCGCTCGACTAAGTGGAGCAAGGTGGATGTAGCGGACGGTAAATTCATCTTCGTGGGCAGTGGTTACGGCCATGGAGTGGGCATGTGTCAGTGGGGGGCGAAAGCGCGGGCGGAGCGCGGGGACAACCATAGGGCAATCGTCGAGCACTTCTTCCCAGGCGCTTCTTTATGGAAAATATGGGAGTAGCGACGGGCCGGCCTAGTGCCGGTTTTTTTTCGTGGTCATTTTTTTACTACGGAGGAATATACATTGGGGAGAGCAGGACGGATGGGGGGAAGTACCATGGAACAAAACCACAACCACAAAGTGGTCATCATAAACAGAGAACAGGTGGTTGTAGATGGGGTAGTGCATGTGGAGAAGTTTGACGCCCTTGAAATCATCCTCGAGACCGATCTAGGTCTAATGGCCCTAAGAGGAGAGGACATGCACATTAAGCAGCTAAGTCTCGAGCAGGGCCAGCTGATGGTGGAAGGGGCCATCAGGAGCATTGACTACCTCGATGAGGGTGGCAAAACTTCTAAAGGCAAGGGATGGCTACAGCGGCTGTTTTTTAGCTAGCAGCGAAAGGAGCTAGATGTGTTAGTAGAGCAGGCGAACGATGTTTTCGAAGTGTTCTTCCTAGGACTGGCTCTCGGGGTGGTGGTTGATATCTATCGGGCGATGACTCAGTTGGGCAGGCCTAGCAAGGCGATACTTTTCCCTTTGGACATCGCCTTCT
>QLUC01000003.1 GCA_018725275.1 Bacillota bacterium
AAGAACGGGGGGTTAGGCAGTGTGGCCTAAATGGTCGACTTCACACCAAAAAGAGACCAAAATCAACATCGACGCTATCTCCGCTGTGCAAGAAGTGAGTCGTGCCGTTACGTTGGCCTTGGGAGGGCGTCTTTCCTTTACTCCTGGTGTTGTCGTCGTCTGCATTGGGTCCGACCGTTCCACGGGGGACGCCCTCGGACCCATCATTGGAACATTTCTCAGTCAAAGGCGGCTCCCTAACACCCAGATTTACGGCACGCTACAAGAACCCGTGCACGCTGCCAACCTCCACGAGACGCTTTCCATCCTTTCTCGGAAACACGGGACAGCCAAAGTCGTGGCCGTCGATGCTTGCCTGGGCAAATCAGATAGTATCGGTGTCATTACCGTGGGCCTCGGCAGCTTACGCCCAGGCGCGGGTGTCCATAAGGAACTGCCTCCCGTAGGCGACATCTATGTGACGGGAGTGGTCAACATCGGGGGGTTTATGGAGTACTTTGTCCTGCAGAACACTCGCCTGTACTTGGTCTACCGACTGGCCGAGACCATTGCGGCCGGGCTCTCCACCGCGCTCGGAGGAACCGATGGCGACAAAATACGCGCTTAAATTAGGAGCAACCGGTGGTGGTGCCACAGTCTAGGCAGACTTTGCACGTTCCATTTATTGCCATACGAAAACTCGAGCAGTTCGAGCAAGTGGAATGATACAGCTTTTCGCCGTTTTTCTCGGCATCGCGGATAATTTCCTCCACACCGCTAGGTTGGCGCGCCGGCAGACTGTCCGCAAACCTCGCTTTGGCCCGCAAAATGACATCGTCACTCTCTGGCTTCACTTGCACCCGCGAGAAATCCCCCAGTTCAATTTCAATGACCTTAGCAATCAGGTCAGATATGGAACTAGCGGTTTTAATGTAAGGGTGACGGGTGACAAAGCCATGGGGTTCATATTTTTGTCCCCGCAGCATGCGGGCTATGTCTTCAGCCGGAATGTGGTACTGGAGCATGACCGAAATGGTCTTGGAGAGAGAATTGAGAAGCCCCGTGATTAGGCTACCTTCGCGGTCAGTACTCATGTAGATCTCGGATATCTTCCCAAATTTATTGCGATTGACGGTAATGTATAGTTTCACATCTTCTATTTGGGCCGCATGAGTGCAGCCGGCGCGAATGCCGGTGATTTTTTCGCGCCTTGACCCAGGTAGTGGCGCGGCCAAACGGTCCCTGGCGACGCGAGCATATTCCAGCAAGGCCGCATAGTCGAGGTTCTCGAGGTCGGCCTCGCCGTCGGCACTGTCCACTTTGCTGTTCAACGGTTGGGTAAACTTTGAGCCGTCACGATACAAGGCTAGGCCCTTCACGCCTTTTTGCCAGGCCAGAATATGCACTTCTTTAAAGTCGGCGACGGTCGCCTGTGCGGGCAAATTAACTGTCTTCGAAATGGCCCCGCTGACGAGGGGAGTAAGGGCCGCGACCATCAGCACATGGCCGTGGTGATGGATGAAACGGCTGCCACTGCCGTTCTTACTGGCAGTATCGAACACGGCATAGTGCTCTTCTTTGAGGTGTGGCGCGCCTTCCATTTTGCCATCCGCCAACCTGCCATTTTCTGTCCGCCCAATATATTCGGCAATTTCGGCTACCTGCTCTGTAGAATAGCCCAACTTCCGGAGAGCGGTGTGTATTACAGGGTTGACTATGGTCATAAAGCCGCCGCCAACCAGTTTCTTGTAGGCTACATGCGAGAAGAAAGGCTCGATTGACGTCGCCGCACAGTCCATAGCAAAGGAGATTGTGCCTGTCGGCGCCACCACCGTTACCTGGGCGTGCCGATAACCATACAAATCCCCAAGCTCTACTGCCTCCGCCCAACACTCTTTGAGAGTCGTTGATAATTCTGGCCATCCTAGGTTTTGCAGCAGGCTATGGTCTACTTGGTATGGTTCGTAATGCAGCCCCTCATAAGCATCACTAAGAGCCCCGGCCACCCGCGCATGGTTCCGTATAACCCGCTTCATGTGCGCCTGATTGATGTCGTACTTCTCAAAAGGGCCGGCGACTTGGGCTATGAGGGCGGAAACGCGGTAGCTCTCCCCCGTGACCACGCCCATCAGAGCCGCCGCTAGGCTACGAGCTTCCGGCGAATCATAAGGCAGGCCCGTGGCCATCAGCAATGCGGCTAAATTGGCTACCCCTAGGCCGGTGGTACGAAAGAGATAGGTCTTGCGAGCTATATCCTCGGTGGGAAACTGCCCCCATATAATCGAGGCCTCGAGCACCAACTGGGACAACCTAATCATGTGCCGGTAGCCTTCTAGGTCAAACTGGCCGTTTTCGCTGTCATAAAAACGATAGAGGTTGAGAGAGCCCAAGTTGCAGCTGGTATCGTCAAGAAAGGCGTATTCCCCGCAAGGGTTAGTCGCATTGAGTCGATTATGCGGGGCCCACAGCTGGCCATCCTCGCCGGCCGGGCAGGTATGCCAAGCATTAAAGGTGTCCGTAAACTGTGGGGCAGGGTCGGCCACGCGGTGCGCGGCCTCGTTAAATAGTTCCCACAAGTGCAATACAGAGACCTCCCTGTCCACGGCGTGGTCCTTCCTACCGGTGAGCCTCATAGTCTGCGTGGGGTCTTCACTTAACTTTTGCACCTGCTGCATAAAACTATCGGGGATGCGCAGAGAATTGTTTGAGTTTTGCCCTGAGACTGTCTCGTAAGCCTCCCCATCGATATCTGTCGAGTAACCCATCTTCGCTAGCGCCCGCACCTTGTCTTCTTCGCGGACCTTCCACAGGATAAAGTTTTCAATCTCGGGATGATCGATATCCAAAGAGACCATTTTTGCCGCCCGCCTAGTAGTCCCACCGGATTTTATCCCGCCGGCATTGCGGTCAAGCCCTTTTAGAAAGCTCATGAGACCCGAGGAAAATCCCCCACCTGAGAGCCTCTCGCCAACGGCGCGCAGTGGCGAAAAGTTTGTGCCAGTGCCGGAGCCACCTTTAAAGAGGGCCGTCTCGGTGACATAGTGCTCGGAAATTGAGTTTTTGCCGAGCAACCTGTCCTCAATGGACAAGATGAAACAGGCCGAAGCCTGGGTTCGAGTGTAGGTATCCTTCGACGCCACGACTTTCTTTTGCTTTGGGTCATAGTACAAGTGGCCGTTTTCACTGCCCTTAATGCCGTAACTACGGGCTAGACCAGTGTTAAACCATTGCGGAGAATTAGGAGCAAAAACTTGGTTGAGCAGCCCATAGGCAACTTCGTCGTAGAAGATGAGCCTTTGCTCTTCTGTCTTGAGTATTCCTTCCTCACTGAGGGCCGCGGTCCAGAAATCGACCAGGCGATGCACCAACATCTTTAGTGAATTTTCCTGCCCGCTCTCGTTATTCACCCCAGCTTTGCGGAAGTACTTTGAGGCAATAATGTCTACCGCGTTTTGCGAGTAGTGGGTTGGAAACTCTAGATTCTTCATATCAGTTAGTACTTTCCCCGTCTTATGGTCCTTCAGGAGTACATCTCTCTTTGACCACTCAAACATATCATAAACCGAGAGGTCGGGACGCCCCTCGAGTTCTTTGGTGTAGTAACGCACGATAAACTTGTCAAGATTAATCATAAGTCGGCCCCCAATCACCTGTTTTACTTGCCACCAAGCCAATTACTCCCTGCACTGAAGGTAGCGCATCAATGCGTTATCGCTCTCGCAATATATTGTATCATGAAGTTAATGCTACCACTATATGTTGTGTAATGAGCTGGTCATAGTAGTCAGGTGGGCATAGTGGTCAAACAATAAAATATGGTTCCTGCAAAAAACAGAAACCAGCCTTTGATTGCACTGCCATTGGTATGCTCAATCTATTACCACCAGAAACGCTCTACAGGCGCCAATGTGCTGAAAACCACCGTGCTAGGGCAAAAATACTTTTTGTTTAGTTTCGGCAATGTGGAACTCCTGCGGTAGTATCCCCAAGACCTCGCCATCGGCCTGGACAGCCATCTTCGCCAAAGACGATATCCGAACACGGCGCGCCCGATGCATCTCTACCGCTTGATGGTGGACATGCTCACCCTTAAAAGTTTTTGGGATCAACTTAATGAGCTCAAACTTCGTGATCTCTTTGACAATGCAGACATCAAAGAGGTCATCATCAAGCTCCGCCTGGGGCGCGATCATGAGTCCACCGCCGAAATAGCGAGCATTGGCGATGGCGACAAACCACACCTTGGCATGACGCACTTGGCCATCAAGTTCGATGTCCACCTCTTGGGGAGTATAGAAAACTAGTTGCCGCAAGATCGAGGCTACATAGGCCATGTACCCGCGAAAATATCTCTTGCCCCAGGTATTAGCTGTCAAACCCACCTCTGCATCGAAACCAGCCCCTGCGATATTAATAAAATGTCGCTCTCCAACGCGGCCAATATTTATTTCCTGCACCTTAGCTCTGGCAATGACCTGGCAGGCCCCTACGGTGTCGCGCGAGCTAACGCCAAAAGTGCGTCCGAAATCGTTGCCAGACCCGGCAGGTATAAAACCTAAAATTACTCCGCTACCAGCCACCCCGTTGACCACTTCGTTTAAAGTGCCATCACCGCCCATAGAGACCACGGCCTCGTAGCCGGACTGCACCGCTTGTCTGGCTAATTCCGTGGCATGTCCGGGTTTTTCGGTGAACATCGGCGTAAAATTAATCCCTGCGCTCTGAAAGTAGTTGGCGACACCTAGATACTTTTGCCCGCACCCACCGTTGCCGGCAATTTTATTGACGATAAGAGCTATGCGCAATGTAGTGCCTCCATACTTTTCACCCTAGCCTCTTGCTGCCAGGGCACTCTCTATTCCTTTTTTTGTATCCCTATTTCTGGCGCTTGCATATTGCACTGCCCGTGAAAGATGGCTCCGTCGGCGATTACTACTTTGCCAGCCGTCATATCACCGTAGAGCTTGCCTGTACCGGCAATGTCCATTGTGCCCACAACAAAGATATTTCCCCTGATGGTACCGCCCAGTTTGATGGAGCGACTGTGCACCTCAGCCTCTACAACCCCAGTGTCGCCCACGACTAGGTCGCCCGCACAGTCCACCTTACCCTCGACGCGCCCATCAATGCGCAATGTACCCTTAACTCGGATATCACCGACGAAGACTGTACCCGCGCCAATAATGGTATCCACCTTGTCGTGCTGGCGCTCCTGCTGAATATCGCTCTTCGGTTTGCTGCTGCCAAACATCTCTTTCCCTACCTCGCTTCTAAGAATCGCATGGGATTGACGGTCGTGCCACCCACCCGCACTTCATAGTGTAAGTGCGGGGCAGTGCTGCGCCCGGTACTGCCCACGAGCCCAACTAGTTGCCCCTTGGCAACCTCTTGTCCAACGCGCACGGATATTCTGGAGAGATGAGCGTAGACAGTGCTGAAACCAAAACCATGGTCAACGAAGACCACGTTACCATAACCCCCATTAAAGCTGGCCATGCGCACCGTGCCTGCTGCGGTAGCATGGACCGGCGTACCGCGCGGGGCGGCAATATCTATGCCGGCATGAAACTCGCGGCCGGCGCCAAAGGGTGAGCGGCGCAGGCCAAACCCAGAGGTGATATCCCCCTCGACCGGCCACAGGGAAGGAGTAGCCTCTTCTTTTGCTCGGCGTTCCCCCACCTGCTGCTCAAGCCCCTTGAGGCTGTCCTCTGTCTCGGGGAGAGCTTCTTTGATAGATTCGATACTCTGCTCGGTGCGCAACAGTGTCGCCGCCAAACTCAGGCTGCGATTGGTCAATTGTGCGCGGGTCACGCCTTCTTGTGCTATAGCTAGGGTAGGCTGAACACGAGCCGAGGTGGTGACTCGGCTACTGCCCAATTTCATCATTTCTCGAATCGAGGTGTCTAAAGCCTGTATCTCCTGTAGCTGGGTCTGCAGTTCGGTGGTCTGCTTGGCCAGAAACAATATATGTTCCTGTTGCTGCCTGTTTTCAAGCATCAAGCCATGGTAGTTTGCTAGTTGCAGTTTAGTCTGTCTAAGGGAATATATGAGACTGATGGAGCTGATAAAGAGCACCACTAAGGCTATACCACCCCAGTGCAACCACCAATACGGCATGCGCATGGCATAAGTCTCTTCGTCCCCATGCGGAATAATCATTAGGGTAAATTCTTTTTCTTGTTTCTTGTTCGAAACCAAGTGACGACCCCTCCCCTCACGCAAAGGAATGCATTCTTTAGAGCATGCTCAATATCCTGCAAACATTACTTTGCCGTGCAACTATTTATTTGTCTCTATAGCCTGCTCTATGGCTGCCCTCTCTTCTTTACTCAAGGGACTACTGGTGCCACCCTTGACCACCGGCTTGGCGTAAACTCTCGCTTCAGCCCGTCCGTAGATAGAGCTAACCACCACCCCACTGCCCTGAGCATCTAGCAGGGCGACCGCAAAGCTCATTTCTCCCCCGACATCACTAAAGGCATTAAACCTGACCATGCCCACCTTTTGGATGGCCTGCGCGAGCTTCTGCTCAACCTCCCACAATTGTTTCCCTTGGCTCTGGCGTTCCTGTTCTAAATGTTCTAAGTGGGCGGCTTGGGCGAGCAATACCTGCTCTAAGTTCCCTTGGTCTGTTCCGGTCATAAAGACCCGATACATGCGCCTCGCTTTAGCAAATTCAGAGTGCGCGAGAGCTGCCGTGAGCAAGGCCACTACCGACAAAAAAATCCCTATGGCGTCCATATCCAAGCCCTCCAATGCCACCTATGTCCTATGGCGAAAGTTTATGCCCAACACAGGGCCACTTATTTTATCACGCATTCTAAACATACGCTACCTCTACCACAGAGCGGTTCAAATCAGGAGCTGTGCTATTTCTGCTGCGTCGACATTAGCCCCACTAACTATACAGACTATGTTTTTTACACTAGAGGGCAAATCGTAAGTGCGCATCCCAGCTACTGCCACCGCCCCCGCCGTCTCCACCACTACTCGCATCTCACTGAGCAGATCTTTCTGGGCATATCTGATATCTTCATCACTAACTTGGTGTAGCGCCGGCTTGTGCTTATGGACAATAGCAAAGGTCAGTTCTCCCGGAGTGCGCACGGCGACACCGTCAGCAATGGTGTGTAAGCTAGCCAGGGTAGACAAAGTGCCGGCGTCAACCGAGGCCTGCATGCAAGCGGCACCGTTTGGCTCCACGCCAATAATTTCCACCTTGGAGCAGAGTTGTTCTTTGGCGAGGAGCAAGCCTGCTAAGAGCCCACCCCCACCAACAGGCGCAAAGACAACATCTGTTTCTGGACGGTCAGCTAAAATTTCCGCTAAAATGGTTGCTTGTCCTTCCATGATGCGCGGATGGTTGAAACTTGGCACGTAGACATACCCCTCCTGGGCCGATAAAAGTTCGGCTTGCTCCCGCGCTTCGTCGTAACAACTGCCGTGTAAAAGTACTGTGGCCCCATATCCTTTAGCTCTCTCCTGTTTGACGAGCGAAGCATTCTTGGGCATGACCACTATGCACTCTAGTCCTAAAATCTTCCCACTGAGCGCCAATCCTAGGCCGTGACTGCCACTAGAGGCCGTAATAACCTTACTCTCTGCCTCTTTGCCGCTCATTGTCAGCAAAAAATTCATGGCACCGCGAAATTTAAAAGCCCTGGTTTTTTGCAGGCTTTCTATTTTGAGAAAAATACGTTTCCCCGTTTGGGCTGAGAGGTGCTCCACCTCTACTAAGGGGGTGCGAATTATATACGGCCGAAGACGCTCCAAACAGCTGCTGACATTGAAATTGGCCATGTTTCTTCCTCCCTTTCCTGCAATTCTACTCTTCGTTATCCCAAACTTCGTTCGCGCAACCCCGTTTTGAGCGCTATCATTCCTGTCGCCTCTTGCCATCCGCATTGGATATTGTCTGGAGCTAATCCACACACTAAGGAGCGTAGAATTACGGTTAGAGGTGACAGAGCTTGACTATCTCCCAGTACATTTACTTGGTCGCCGTAGCAGCGTATGTGCTGCTCTTCCTCATGTTTAGTAGATTTTTTCTCTGGAAACGCTATGCTGAAAAACGCTACTGGCACGTTCGCCCCAATGTAACCATTTCCAGCATCTTAGAAACAAGTAGGGTCTGCGAAAATCCATTGCCATTTTTTTCAATTCTCATTCCTGCCCGCAATGAATCCCAAGTAATCGAGAAAACCTTGCGACACATGCAGCAACTCAATTATCCCAAAAATTCTTACGAAGTGATAGTGGTCACCGATGAAAAAGAAACTCTAGAAGCTGACCGCATCAAACCATCCACTATGAAGAAGACCCTTGCCTTCCTAATCGGCACCATGAAGGGGTGCCTTGAGCCATTGGGCAGTGAGGAACGTAGTCTTTCCCTTTCTGTGCTGAGTGAAATAGCCTTACTAGAATATCATACCACCAAGATGAAGGAGCACACGTGGCTCTCCCCCCTTGAATTGACCAATGAGCCAAGGTGGCGCTCGCGGGAGCTTATATCCACCCTGGCCACAGAGCTTATCCAGAGCCGCGGAAGGCTACACATGGGTCGTGTCTACTGCCTCTTGCGCCGTGCCTATCCGGGCAGTTCGGATGACGATATCGCCCGCCTTTACCCAAACTACCTTTGCTTAACCCTGCCCGTCATCGCCACCTTCGAAAGCCTAGCCGGTTCTTCCCATCCTCGCCTCCTGCATGCGGCCATAAAATGCACCGCCCAGGCCGGACACAAGGTCACGCAAGACATTCTCGCTAGTTTTACTAATATCATTGCGCAAGGTATGTCTTCTTCTTTACAAAATCTCATCCATACGGACGAAGTTCGCCATTTATGCCACGATGTCTATCCTTACTGCTTTCCCACCACGCAAAATATTGTCGCGCGAGTTTTAGGCGAAGGAAACATGCCCCACCCAGTAATCAAACATGTAGACGTTCCTCACGATTACGATGGATTATGGCTTAGCGGGCGCCAAGGTAGCCCTGTTCCCTCCACCAAGGGGCGCGCTTTAAACTATGCCCTGACGCGGGCGGTTTCTACTGAAACGGCCATCTGTGGTTTTTATGATGCCGAAAGTCGCCCGCAAGCTGATGTGCTGCTTTTTGTGGCCTATCAGAAGCTCACCCTAAAAAACGAAACAAAAATTTGGCAGGGTCCTGTCTTTCAAGTGCGCAATTTTTACGAAATGGGGCCATTTAGTAAGATAGCTTCCCTCTATCAAGCCATCGCTCATGACTGGTACTTGCCGGTGGTGTTTCGCCGCTTGCCATTTGTTGGCGGAACAAACCTCTATGTCGAGTTCAGCCTGCTTCAAGCGCTCGGTGGATATGACCACCAATCACTGACGGAGGACCTCGAGCTTGGCACGAGAGCGTACCTTACTACCGGGGCCTGGCCGGACTATCTACCCTATGCCAGTAGCGAGCAGACCCCCCCGAGTTTTCTCTCCTTTTATCGCCAACGCCTGCGTTGGGGAGCAGGGCACCTCCAGGTCATGGATAAAATACGGCGATCCGAGGGTAGTCCTCCGGCCCGCAAGGAACTTCTCTTACGGCATTTGTCTATTAAAGGTCCCTATGAATGGACTTTTTATCAGACCGTCACCTTACTACCTCCCACCATGCTCTTTCTTTACCTGACAGGTAATGTCGACCCCAGCATCTTGCCTCCCTTTATCCGCATTCTTTTAAATGTCCTGAGCTTGGTGTACATTTGTTTCACTTTCTATGCTTTTTTTCGCTATCGTCACTTCCTCGACCAAACGAGTCGCCCCCTCACTTGGTATGGCCATCTCGGAGTGGGAGCTGAACTATGTTTCTTACCCCTAGCGGCCTTCTTTTTTCCGGTACCCTACACCAGCGCCATGATACTTAAAGCCATAGGGCGCTCACCAAAGACTTGGACCAAGACCCCTCGCACCGGAGAATAACCGCCAGAACTCGACAAGCGGTCTTTCCCTTTGGTACAATAAAAAAGGATCCCCTTGATGGGGATCCGAGGGAGGAAGCTCATGGAACAACATACCCAGAACAAAAATGTTATTACCAGGCTAGCGAAGATCAGTGGCCACCTTGAGGCAGTGAAAAAAATGGCGGCAGAGGGGCGAGAATGCAGCGAACTACTCACCCAACTGTCTGCCATCATCGGCGCACTTAATGGGGTCAGCCGGGTAATTCTCGAAGACCACATCAGTCACTGCCTCGTGGGATCAATTGGGGAGGGCAAACAAGAATCACTAGATAAACTCTTTGATGCCGTTGACAAGTACTTGGGCACAAATACGAAACGCCTTGAGAGCCCACACTAAGGTTAGAAGGAAGTTTTAACATGCAATTTGTCGTAAAAACCATCATTTCTGCTTTGCTTATCGCGACTATATCTACAGTTAGCCGCCGTCTGCCCATGCTCGGCGCTATCATCGCCTCGTTGCCGTTGACCTCGATCCTAGCTATGATCTGGCTCTATACCGACACACAAGATATCCACAAAGTGATTGCTTTATCCCAGGGTATTAGCTGGATAATACTACCTTCATTAGTGTTTTTTATTGCTTTTCAACTATTGCTCAGGCGAAACATTCACTTTTACCCGGCCTTGGCCATGGCCTCCTTGGTCATGATCGCCGCTTACTATGTCTACCTCAATATTCTCGGACGATTTGGTGTGCGCTTATAGTACTCTACTCCTCCAAAGACTCAGGCTTCTGTACCACCCTAGCGATCGCCACTACGGAGTCGTTTTGGTCGAGGCGGATAATGGTCACGCCTTGCGTGGAACGACCAAGTTGCGAGATGCTCCTCATGTCCATGCGGATAATGATGCCTTGCTCCGTGATGACCATAAGATCGTCTTCTGAATTGACAGCGCGCAGGCAGACCACTTCACCATTGCGCTCCGTCATCTTGACGGTGCGTATGCCTTTGCCGCCCCTGGTCTGTTTACGGTATTCCTCGATGGCTGATCTTTTGCCAAAACCATTTTGTGTCACCACGAGCAGAGCGACGCCTTCTTTAACAATATCCATCCCGATACAGTAATCACCTGGCTCTAACTGTATCCCCTTGACTCCTTGGGTGTCACGACCCATGGCGCGCACATCGCCCTCATCAAAGCGAATCGCCATGCCGAGTCGCGTGCCAAGCACAATCTCTTGTTGTCCGTCGGTGACGCGGACGGCAATGAGTTCGTCATTCTCTTTTAAAGAAATGCCAATCAAACCATTGTTTCTGATAGAGGCATACTCCATTAGACTCGTCTTCTTGACCATGCCTAGGCGGGTGGCCATAAAGAGGTACTCTTCCGTCGCCGCTGTCTCCTTTAAGGGAATGACGGCGGTGATTTTTTCTTTGGCCTCGAGCGCAATGAGATTGACAAGGGCCAACCCGCGAGCCTGTCGGCTAGCCTCGGGCACCTCATGCACCTTGGTGCGGTATACCCGACCCTTGCTGGTGAAAAAGTATAGATAGTGATGCGTCGTGGTGATGAAGAGATTCTCGACGAAGTCTTCTTCGCGCGTGCCCATGGCGGTTACACCGCGTCCGCCGCGCCGCTGACTGCGGTAAGTCTCTAGCGGCAGGCGCTTAATATACCCTTGGTGGGTGAGGGTGACGACAACATCTTCTTCGGCAATAAGGTCTAGGGTGCCCAAGTCGGCAACCGTCTCGACTATTTCGCTGCGCCTTGCGTCGCCATGGCGTCTTTTGATATCGCTAATTTCGCTCTTGATGAGGGCGAGGAGGATTTTTTCATCGCCAAGAATGTTTTTTAATTGATTTATTAAAGCCGCTAACTCTCTTTTTTCATTTTCTAATTTTTCACGCTCTAGCCCCGTGAGTCGGGCCAGACGCATATCCAAGATGGCCTGTGCTTGTTTTTCTGAAAAAGTGAACGCGGCCATGAGGTTTTGTTTGGCCAATTCCGTGGTTGCCGAAGCGCGGATGGTGGAAATAATGGCGTCAATATGGTCTAGCGCGTGCAGCAATCCGGCGATGATATGGTCTCTGGCTTCGGCTTTGTCTAAGTCAAACTTAGTCCGGCGACTGACCACTTCTTTTTGGTGCTGTAGATAATAGTGGAGCATCTCTTTTAGGGTGAGGGTCCGGGGCTGCCCATCAACGAGGGCGAGCAAGATTACGCCAAAGGTCGTCTCCATTTGGCTGTGTTTGTGTAGCTGGTTTAAGATGACCTCGCTATTGGCATCACGGCGTAGCTCGATGACGACCCTAATGCCCTCGCGGTCGCTCTCGTCGCGCAGGTCGGTGATGCCCTCAATCTGCTTATTCCGCACCAGTTCAGCAATACGCTCAATCATCTTCGCTTTGTTGACTTGGTATGGGACCTCGTTGACTATGATCCTAGTCTTACCATTGTGCATCTTTTCGAGGCGAGTTTTGGAGCGAATACGCACCGAACCTCTGCCGGTATGATAGGCCTGCATGAAACCATCACGTCCGAGAATTAAACCACCGGTTGGAAAGTCCGGCCCTTTGATGTGCTGGGTCAGCTCGGCGATCGTGATCTCGGGGTTGTCAATCATAGCAATCACGGCGTCAATCAATTCGCTTAAATTGTGGGGGGGGATATTCGACGCCATCGCCACCGCAATGCCCGAGGTGCCATTGGCCAAAAGGTTAGGAATGCGCGCCGGCAGCACTAAGGGCTGTTCAAGGGTGTCATCAAAATTAGGGCCCATGTTGACGGTGTTCTTGTCTAGGTCGGCCAGCATATCCATGGCGAAGGTTTCGAGGCGCGCCTCGGTATAACGCATGGCCGCAGCGGAATCTCCATCGATAGAACCGAAATTACCATGGCCATCAATCAAAGGATAGCGCGAAGAAAAGCCTTGCACCAGCCTAACCATGGTGTCGTAGATAACCCCATCGCCATGCGGATGATACTTACCTAAAACCTCGCCCACGATGCGCGCACTCTTTTTGTGTGGTTTGTCAGGGGTGAAGCCCAATTCGTGCATCGCATAGAGGATGCGGCGATGAGCCGGTTTTAAGCCATCCCGGACATCAGGCAGGGCCCTCGCGACGATGACACTCATGGCATAGTTGATGTATGATTTCTGAACCTCGTCTTCTATCTTGATTTTTTCGATGCGTCCGTGAGTATAGTCCATTATCATCCCTCATCCCTATACGTCTAAGTTTGTGACCTGACGAGCATACCGCTCGATAAATTCACGGCGTGGCTCAACCTTATCGCCCATGAGAATGGTAAAAATTTCATCTGCCAGCATTGTTTCTTCGAGTGTGACTTGCAAAAGGATTCTCTGATGGGGGTTCATCGTGGTACTCCACAACTGTTCGGCATTCATTTCACCAAGACCCTTGTACCTTTGAATCGTGACCGAGCTGCCCCTCCCAATTTCTTTTAAGTTCCGCTCTAATTCTTCATCGTTATAGCAGTAACGCTCTGTCTTACCCTTTTTTATTAAGTAAAGGGGCGGCTGGGCGATGTACAAATATCCAGCCTTGATTAAGGGCTGCATGTAGCGGAAGAAAAAGGTCAGTAACAAGGTGCGGATATGGGAGCCATCGATGTCGGCATCAGCCATAATGATCACTTTATGGTAGCGAGCCTTGGCCACTTGAAAATCATCGCCGATGCTCGTGCCCATGGCGGTGATGATCATGCGAATTTCTTCATGGTTTAGTATTTTGTCCAGGCGCGCTTTTTCGACGTTGAGTATTTTTCCCCCTAAGGGTAAAATGGCCTGAAATTTACGGTCACGTCCTTGTTTGGCGCTGCCGGCGGCCGAGTCACCTTCCACTAAGTACAATTCACAAAGGCTTGGATCGGTCACTGAACAATCCGCCAGCTTACCGGGCAGCGGTGTAATGTCAAGGGCGCTCTTGCGCCTCGTTAATTCTCTGGCACGACGGGCCGCTTCGCGGGCCTGAGAGGCTATGACTGCTTTCTCGATGATTTTCTTTCCCACACTCGGGTTTTGTTCGAGAAAAGCAGTTAAACCTTCCCCGACAAAAGAATCAATCATGCCGCGTACATCGGAATTACCTAGTTTAGTCTTGGTCTGTCCTTCGAACTGCGGGGCTAACAGGCGCACACTGATGACCGCGGTAAGTCCTTCGCGAATATCCTCTCCGGTGAGGTTGGCATGTTGCTCCTTGATGATGTTAAATTTGCGGGCAAAGTCATTGAGCGTCCTGGTCAAGGCTATTTTAAAGCCCGCTTCGTGACTGCCCCCCTCCGATGTGTGGATATTATTTACAAAGGAATAGATGAATTCCGTATAGCCATCGTGATACTGCATGGCAATGTCAAAATAATATCCGCCTTCTTTTTCCAGAGAAAAGGCGATTGCGTCTTTATGGATGACATTTTTGTTTTTGTTTAAGTGATTGACAAATGATTTTATGCCACCCTCATAATGAAAAGTCTCGCTCACATCCGAACGCTCATCAATGAAGTTGATGCGAAGCCCATGCATGAGGAAGGCTATTTCGCGCAAGCGCAGAGATAGGGTTTCATGCGAAAAGGTTATATCTTCAAATATCTCCGTATCCGGCTTGAAACGAACAAACGTGCCCGTCTGATCGCTAGGGCCTTTTCTTACGAGTTCGCTCTGGGGCACTCCCCTTGAATAGCTCTGCTCATAGACCCCGCCCTCGCGCCTTATTTCTAAGACCAGCCATTCGGAAAGGGCATTGACCACCGAGGCCCCGACACCATGAAGTCCGCCCGAAACCTTGTAGCCGCCACCGCCAAATTTAGCCCCGGCATGAAGTACGGTGTAAGCAGTCTCTGCAGCTGTCCGGCCGGTTTGGCGATGCAATCCTACCGGTATTCCTCGACCATCATCTTTTACACTTACACTGCCGTCAGTAAATACTTTTATTTCTATGTTTTTACAATAACCAGCCAATGCCTCATCAACGGAGTTGTCTACTATTTCCCAAACTAAGTGATGTAATCCCCGGGAGCTGGTCGACCCTATGTACATACTGGGTCTTTTCCTGACAGCTTCTAGCCCTTCAAGAACCTGAATTTGTTCTGCACCATAGTTGCCGTTTTCTATTGATGACACCTCTCCACCACCTTTTTTTGTGCCTATTCTTTATCATAGCAGGTATCTACTCCGTGTTGTAGTAAAAGATTCGTGATTTGTCACGGCTACGTGAATTTTGTTTTACTGAGAAAGTTGCTGCGCCGGCGCAAGGTAGCACCGGCTATGGCGGAGAGATATATTTTGTCATTGGTCACGACAAATGCCTTGGGAATCTGATCGTTAGCCACGTTGACGTGCATGTTGCGTGAATGTGTTTGCTTGAGAAATTCTCTGGTTGACACTGCCTTGGCAGTCTTGATATCAAAGACACCGATAACCTGGTCACTAGGGATAATAAAATCCCCACCCAAATGAAGAAACACTAAATCACCTTGCCTTGCCGAATATTTATGATATTGCAGTATTCTCTATCGCCTGACCATGGCCACTCTAGTGTCTCCGTACCGGTGATGAGCGCTTGAACCCTGTCACTTAAAGTAGCAAGCAGCAGTTGACGGCGTTTTTGATCGAGCTCAGAAAAGACGTCATCAAGGAGTAATATGGGGTAATCGCCGGTAACTTTATACATGTACTCCAATTCGGCCAGCTTCAAGCTAAGTACTGCGGTGCGTTGTTGTCCCTGCGAGGCATAGTCTGCGGCCGATAGTCCGTTGATCAAAAAAAACAGATCATCACGATGAGGCCCTATGGTGGTAATGCCACGGGCAACTTCCTCTGTTTGTCTTCTCTGTAGACTTTCAGTGACTTCAATTGGGGTATAGAGATGGCTATTTTTGACTAATGAACTCATGTACTTTAAAGAAAGGTTCTCCTTGCCTTGATTAATGCCCTTACTGATGGCGGCATAAGAGGTGGTCAATTCGTTGACTGCCTTAAATCTGCGTTCCGTTACTTGACAAGCCAAGGTAGCTAGTTGCTCGGTCCAGGGCCAAATTTCTGTAGGGCGCATTCTTCCCCTTTGTACTGCCTTTAAACATTCGTTCCTTTGTCTGAGTACCCTACCGTACTGCTGTAGTACGCTAAGGTATACCCGGTCAATTTGCGAAAGCAAGATGTCAAGAAATCGTCGGCGAAGTCCAGGTGCCCCTTTGATGATATTCAAGTCATCGGGAGAGAAACACACAACATTAAGGATGCCTATAAAATCAGCAAGGCGTACTACGGGAACTCCTGAAACCTTGGCTTGTTTCTTGTTTTGTTTTTGTGAGTAGCTTATTTCTAGAGTATGTTTAATATTTCCTTGAAGGACGGCTTCTCCACTAACATAAAAGTTGTCTCTGTCAATGAAAACCATGTCTTTTTCGTGGGCTTGACGATACGACTTGGTGGTGGCCAAGAGAAACAGCGACTCAAGTAGGTTACTCTTACCTTCACCATTACTGCCGACGATAAGGTTGATATGGGGAGAAAATGAGACATCTTCCGCGAAGTAGTTGCGAAAATTCCTCAGTCTAACGCTCTCTACCCACATTCTAGGTGATTAGATAAATCTGGCTATCTATAGTGACCTGGTCACCAGGATACAGTTTGCGGCCGCGGCGCTCTTCTTTTTCACCATTAACCAACACCAGATTATTGATTAAATAGTTTTTCGCTTCTCCCCCACTAGAAGTGATGTTAGTGTTTTTAAGAAATTGTCCCAGAGTTATATGTTCTTTCACCACTATCACCCTCTTCGTCTCTAGGATTGATCACTACGATAATCTTACCGGCATGACCAAACTCCAGTAGTTTTTCTCATTTTTCATACTTTGAACCACCACGGGACCAAATTGACCGGTAAAGGACATTTTGACATCGCCATAATCCAAGGCGCGCATAATATCACTGAGAACTTTATTATTAAAAAATATGTCTAGATCCTCACCGTTTTTTTCTATAGGCCATTCCTCATAATGGCTGCCAAGTTCGGCTGAATGCGCTCTGATACAGAGTATCTGATTGTTAAAATTTAATCTTACGATACCAGTAAGGAGATCCTTGGTCATAATGGCGCATCTATCTAAGGCGGTCAGTAGAATTTTTGGGTTTAACTGGACTACCGTAGTGAAATTTGTGGGAACATATTGGTCGACATTGATATATCTTCCTTCTAGTAACTTAGAAACCATCGTGGTATTCCCTATTTGAACAAGACAATGGTTTTTACCTACCGCTACTTCGACAAGCTCGTCAGTTTCGTCAAGTAGCCGTAATAGTTCATGGACAGCCCTTCCCGGCATGACCATGGAAAATTGAGTTTCGTCTTGGTCTACCAATGATTCCTGGCGGGAGGCCACTTTAGTGCCATCAGCCGCTACGAGCCGGAGTTTGTTAGCCTGGTATTCCCATAGCATGCCGGTGAGGATGGGACGAATTGAATCCTGCGACATGGCGAAACTTACTTGTTTCAGCATGCTTTTCAACTGCTCTTGGGGGAGGGTGATTACGGTCAAGCCTTCGATATCCGGAATCTCCGGAAAAAAGGATGCAGCCATACCAACTAGCTCCATGTCGGAAAAACCGCTGCAAAGTTTAAGCACATGCCGCCCTTCGGCCACGTGCATACTAACTTCTTCGCTCGGGAATCTTCTGGCAGCTTCGCTTAACAGGCGCCCAGGTACTACGATTGACCCAGGAACAATTACCTCTGCTTTAATCTGGGCGGAAATAGCTAGTTCTAAATCATTTGCGGTGAGAATTAAGGAGTCATTTTCGGCGATTATCCTGACGCTAGATGAAGACTCTCCTAATTTGGAGCTCGTAGCCCTAGCTACATCCGTGGCGGCGGCGACAAAATCATCTCTTCGCATAACAATTTTCACGGGCATCCTCCGTTCTAAATAATCAAAGCGTGCATAGAATGATTAGTTAAGAAATCGTAGTGCTAGTAGTAAGGGCTGTGGAGATGTTATTAAGTGGGGAAGATGTAGAGCACATCGTCTCTAAAGGGCGCTGTTAGGTTGTGAGTAATTGTCATCAACTATGCGGCGAGCTAGGGATAAAGTTGGTCCATAAAATTAGTCCACAAGAAAAAGTGGATAAAGTGAGCAAGGGTGTTGATTATATAGTTTTTAACTTTAGCTCAATTTCTCGGATAATAGCCGCAAAAGTAGGGTCATTGACCATGTCGGTGGAGATTTTATCACAAGCATGAATTACGGTGGTATGGTCGCGGCCGCCAAATTCTGCGCCAATGCGCGGCAAGGAGGAGTCGGTGTTTTTACGGGCTAGGTACATGGCAATCTGGCGCGGCAAAGAAATATTGCGGGTACGTTTCTTGGCGGAGAGTTCCTCTACCTTTATACCAAAGTGGGCGGCAATAACTTTTTGGATATCACTTATTTTTATAACCCTAGTCTTCTCCTCGGGGAATAGATTGCGCAAGACTTCATCGATGAGTTCTCTGGTGATGGGTTTTTTACTGAAAGAAACATAGGCCATGATACGAATCAGCCCGCCTTCAAGCTCCCGGATGTTGCTGTTGATGCGACCTGCCAAGTAGGAGGTCAGATCTAGGGGGATGCGGAAGTTCTCACTCTCTGCTTTCTGGCGGAGGATGGCCACCCGGGTTTCGAAATCCGGGGGCTGAATGTCCGTGATTAATCCCCATTCGAAACGGGAGCGCAACCGGTCCTCTAAGGTGGCAATCTCTTTTGGCGGACGGTCGCTCGAAAAAATTATTTGTTTACTGGCTTCATGGAGGGCGTTAAAAGTATGGAAAAATTCTTCCTGGGTCTGCTCTTTCCCTGCCAAAAATTGTATATCATCCACTAACAACAAGTCCACCGACCGGTATTTGCTGCGAAACTCAACTGTCTTGCGCTGTTGTATGGAAGAAATGAATTCGTTAGTAAATTTTTCACAAGAAATATACACTACTTTCATTCTGGGATAGTTCTGGAGGACATAATGACCTATGGCATGCATAAGGTGGGTTTTACCAAGACCGACGCCGCCATAGATAAATAGAGGGTTGTAGGCTGTGGCCGGCGCTTCGGCCACAGCTAAAGAAGCGGCATGGGCGTAACGATTACTTTCCCCAATCACAAAATTGTCAAATGTGTAGCGGGGAGTAAGCAAAGGCATGTCCTCAGAGTTTACCCGCTCGGAGGAGAGAGATGAAGATTTTGCCGATACTTCGGAGGCTAAGATAAACTTAACCGTCATTTCTCTATTGAGTACAGATGAGAGGGATTTCTGCACCGTAGGGGTATAGTTGTTTTCCAGCCAGTTGCGGTTAAATTCGGTGGCCACGATGATGGAGAGGGTATTACCTTGCAGCTGATGGGCTTGGCAGGGATAAAGCCACGTTTCGAATTGATGCTTGCTGATTTGAGATTCGAGCAAACCAAGTGTAGTCTGCCAGATCTCGGCTGCGGTCATTGGCATATGCTAGCCTCCCCAGAAAGTGTAGACGTACCTATTCTCCGCGAAGTGCGTCGAATCCTATGTGGACAAAGTATAAGCTGGACTCTTTTTTTGCGGATAGCTCTGGATATGATATACACAATCGCTGTGGATGTCTAGTTTTTGACGTTAAGGGCTTGCTACTGCTCTATATTTCGCTCTGTGTCGAGCTGTTTCGACATCGGAATAATCCACAAAGATATCCACAGGTGTGGAGAACATTTGTACGGGTCACTAAAATGGTTCGCCAGTATTTTCGTGCACTGCTCTGATTGCAGCCATCGACAGCGGGCGAGGGCAGTTGACAAGATGCACAAGTTATCTACAGAGTTATCAACAGGTGTGCATAAACGACACCGTTCGACATGGATAATAGCTTGGTTTTGATGATTGCGTCAGGCAGAGCGTTTTGATATAATCGCAAGGATAGTCTTGCTCTATAGGCTCTGAAGGGAGAGTGAATATATTGAAGCGTACATTCCAGCCAAATAATCGGCAACGCAAGAAAGTGCATGGTTTTCGCGAAAGAATGAGCACCGCTAATGGGCGTAAAGTGTTAAGCCGCCGCCGTTTAAAGGGAAGAAAAGTATTGTCTGCCTAAGGAGATGGGTGACCTGCGACCTTGCTACCGACTCAAGAAAAGAAAAGAGTTCTCTCATGTTTTTGCCACGGGGCGCTCTGCCGCTGGGAATCTCATGGTGGTCTACAGTCTCTCGAGGGATGGCGGTAGTGTTCGTGTCGGATTTTCTGCCGGCAAAAAGTTAGGTAATGCTGTTTTACGCAATCGGGTCAGGCGCAGAATTAAAGAAATTGTGCGCAAGTTTCTGCCACACCTGGTGCCTGGCAGAGACTTAGTGGTCATTGTGCGAGCGGGGGCAGTGAAAGCGACGTGCTCAGAACTGGAAAAAGAATTTCAATTGATCTGCCGTCGCTTAAAATTGTGGAGTATGCCATGAAGAGGGCGGCCCTTTTGTTGATTGACCTCTACCAGCGATATATTTCGCCCCTTAAGGCTCCTAGTTGTCGCTTTCGCCCTACTTGTAGTCAGTATGCTAAAGAGGCAATTCTGCGACATGGGGCTTTTTGTGGTATTGCGTTGGCCTTTTGGCGTGTGTTGCGCTGTCACCCTTGGTCTTTAGGGGGATACGACCCTGTGAAATAAGCTCTGGAGGGATGATTGCTTTAATGGAAATTATCAATGTCATGCTAAAGACGATGCTAGACTATTTTTTCAGCTTTACACAGAACTATGGGGTGGCAGTCGTACTGTTGTCTTTAGCGGTCACCGTCGTTACTCTGCCTTTAAACATTAAGCAGATGCAGTTTACCCGGGCTATGCGCCGCATCCAGCCCGAACTTGACGAAATCAAGAAGAAGTACAAAGACGATAAAGTGAAGATTAATGAGGCCACCGTGGCGCTATGGTCAAAGTACAAGGTCAATCCCGCCTCGGGCTGTTTGCCAATGCTTATTCAGATGCCCGTCCTCTGGGCGATGTTTAATGTGCTGCGCATTCCCGATATTTTTTCTAAACAGCCCTACTTCTTTGGGCTCAATATGACCATGCCAAGTCCCGAGGTCGCTATCATGACCTTACCATGGTTTTATTGGATTCTTCCTGTGTTGACAGTGGGGACTACATTTTGGCAGTCAAAGCAGAGTATGCAGAGTACTGACCCTTCCGCCCGCACCATGTTGTACATCATGCCCTTGTTCATGGGATGGTTTACCCTGCAGTTTCCCACAGCACTCGCGCTGTACTGGGTGTCGCGCAATGTCTTTACGGTAGGACAGGAGTATATCTATGCTATGTTCGTATCCCGTGGGACGGTGGAAGTGGAGGCGGGTACCAGTGAAAAGCGTCGAAAAGAGCGCTAAGAGTGTCGGCGATGGTGTAGAGAGTGCCTTAGCCGAGCTCGGCCTATCCCTAGAGCAAGTCGAGGTGATAGTGCTCGAGGAGCCCACCAAGGGCCTTTTTGGCCTGTGGGGTGGGAAGCCTGCGCGGGTGAGGGTGACGAAGAAAACCACAGTTTTGGAGACGGCGGTGGTTTTCTTGACCTCTTTACTGCGCCACATGGGAGCTGATGACGCCGTTTGTGAAATCACGCGGGAAGGTGCGGATGAGGTAGAAATTGCCATCAACGCCACTAACTCAGGCCTGCTTATCGGCAGGCGAGGACAGACCTTAGACGCCATCCAGCAGCTGACGGCAGTGATCTACACTCGCTCCGGCGGCGAAAAGCGGTTGCAGATCGACGTTGGGCAGTATCGTGAGCGCCGCAAGCAATCGCTCATTGAACTCGCCAAGAGCCTGGCCGAGAGAGTGCGCCGCACCGGTCGCAAAGCGGTACTTGAGCCGATGAGCGCCTCAGAACGGCGCATAGTACATGTGGCCCTGCAGGACGAAATTGGCGTCTTGACCTACAGTGAGGGGGACGAACCCTACCGCAAAATCATTATCGCGGTGCGCTAAAGGATCGCTTGCCCAGTAACTGATGGTTACTGGGTTGTTTTGTTAAGGAGGAGGAAATGTGTACCAGGAAGTCATTGCCGCTATTTCTACAGCCCCCGGAGAGGGCGGTATTGCCATAGTGCGCCTTAGCGGGGATGGGTCTATAGAAGTAGTCAAGAAGTGTTTTCGGCGTCGCAAGGGGCGCTTCTCCCCGCGTCCATGGCGAGTCTATCTAGGTGACATTGTGGATAGCGATGGAAGGCGCATCGATGAGTGTTTGCTCACATTTTTTCGCTCTCCTAATTCTTACACCGGGGAGGACGTAGTCGAGCTTGGCATTCATGGGGGCGCGTTTGTCGCCGTCCGGGTGCTCGAGCGCTTGCTCGAGTGCGGCGCGGTGTTGGCGGCCCCCGGAGAATTTACCAAGAGAGCCTTCCTCCAAGGGCGACTTGATTTGAGCCAGGCGGAGGCCGTCATAGATGTCATTCGCGCTAATTCCGATGTGGCTTTGCAGAATGCTAATCTCCACCTGAGAGGTGCCTTGACGGCAGAAATTAGGGAGGCTGAGCGGGCACTGCTCCGCGTGCTGGCGTTAATTGAGGCGCAAATTGATTTTCCGGATATGGACACGCCTAAGGTAACGCTGTCTGAGGCTGGGGCAGAGTTAGAGGCTGCTCATGCTGTTTTGAGCAAACTACTCGCTAGTGCCAGGCGTGGCCGGGTGGTCAAAGAGGGTTACCGAGTGGTCATAGTCGGTCGCCCCAATGTGGGGAAGAGCTCGTTGTTTAACTACCTTGCCGGTCAGGAGCGAGCAATTGTGACCGATATCGCCGGCACCACCCGCGACATTTTGGAGGTCAGTCTTAATATTAATGGCCTGCTCGTCAACTTGCTCGATACTGCGGGTTTGCGTGGTGATGGTGATTTTATTGAGAACCTAGGTATGGCGCGCACGGAGCAAGCCATGCTTGAGGCTGATTTACTATTGGTGTTGCTTGATGGTTCTACGAACTTAACGACCGAAGATGAGGCCCTCTTGGCGAAGACATCAACAACGCGACGTCTCCTCGTCGTCACCAAGGTTGATTTACCACTCCAGGTAACTTTGCCACCTGCTGAAAACGCAATTCTAGTGAGCACGGTGACCGGGGGGGGCATGGTCGAGTTAAGAGAGACCTTAGCCCGCGAGGCTGGGCGCACTATCGGCGGGGAGCATAATTTGCTCCTTACTAATATCCGGCACACGGAAAGCGTGCGGCGAAGCCGAGAGGCCACGAGGGCCGCGGTAGAGGCGGCTCGCGCGGGTTGGGAGTTAGAGTTGGTCGCGATAGATGTGCGCCAAGCCTTAGACTATCTCGGTGAGGTCGGGGGAAGGACGGTCTCTCAGTCTCTCACCGATGAAATCTTTGCACAGTTTTGCATTGGGAAGTGAAAAATTATGTATGTGGCAGGTAGTTACGATTGTGTGGTGGTGGGCGGCGGACACGCCGGTTGCGAGGCTGCGCATGCGGCGGCGAGAATGGGCTGTCGCGTGGTTTTGCTCACGCACAGCCTCGACGCCATCGCCTTAATGCCTTGTAACCCAGCCATAGGGGGGCCGGCTAAGGGGCACGTAGTGGCTGAGATTGACGCCTTGGGTGGCTTGATGGGGTTTGTTGCCGACCAGACTTTTTTACAGATGCGCATGCTCAATACCGGCAAGGGTCCGGCGGTCAGGGCTCTCAGGGCTCAAGCCGACAAGAAGCAGTATCAGGCCCTAATGAAAAAATTGCTAGAGAGTACCCCGGGTTTGCGCATTATCCAGGCCTTAGTGACCGAAGTTTTGTCTGACAACGGTCAAATTAGGGGGGTACGCACCCATTATGGGGCGGAGTTTTATGCCGCGACTGTGGTCATCACGGCGGGAACTTACCTCGAGGGCCGGGTGGTCGTAGGCCAGGCAAGTTTGCAGAGTGGCCCCAACAGCCTACTCGCTTCAACGGGTTTGTCGGCCAGTCTTGGCCGTCTGGGCATAGAGATGGGCCGCTTTAAGACCGGGACGCCACCGCGCATTCACCGCCGGAGCGTTGATTTTTCGCAAATGGAAGAACAGCCTGGGGACGATATCCCGGCGAGGTTCTCTGCGCGCAGCACTCGTGAAAGGCGGGCGCAGCTCAGCTGTTACCTCACCTACACCACAGAGCGCACTATTGCCATAATACGGGACAATTTGCATCGTTCGCCTCTATACTCGGGGATGATTGAAGGGCGAGGGCCGCGGTACTGCCCTTCGATCGAGGACAAGGTGGTGCGCTTTGCCGACAAGGAGCGCCACCAGTTGTTTCTCGAGCCCGAGGGGTTTGACACGGACGAGATGTATGTACAGGGCTTTTCCACTTCCCTACCCGAGGATGTGCAGGTGGAATTGTTGCGCTCTGTAGTGGGCCTGGCCGAGGTCGAGATGATGCGCCCCGGTTATGCCATCGAGTACGACTTTGTTTTGCCGACCGGTCTTAGTCTGGCGCTAGAGAGCAAAAACTGCGCCGGCCTTTTCTTTGCCGGACAAATCAATGGTTCCTCAGGTTATGAGGAGGCTGCCGGGCAGGGTTTGCTCGCCGGTGCTAATGCCGCGGCCAGAGTTTTGGGCAGACCCCCCTTGGTCCTGCTCCGCTCGGAAGCCTATCTTGGGGTGTTGGTAGATGATTTGGTTATGAAGGGCGTGACTGAACCCTATCGACTGATGACTTCGCGCGCTGAGCATAGACTGCTACTACGTCTAGACAATGCCCGTAGTCGCCTTGGCGAGGTCGCCGCCCAGTATGGGCTAATTGCCGCGGAAGATTACCAAGCCATAAAAGAGGAAGACGAGGAGTTGGCACGTTTGGTTGCCGGGCTTAGCAGCAGGACGGTGCCAAATTGCGATGCGGTGAACCAGGTGTTGCAGGGTGTCGGTAGCGCCCCCCTCACGCAAGCTCAAACGGCAGCCGCCCTCTTAAGACGTCCCGAGGTGCGGTGGGAGCATCTCGCGCCATTTTTACCCGAGGCCAGCTCGATGTCACCGTCCTTGGCGATGCGCCTGGAGGTGGAGATTAAGTACGCGGGGTATATTGCTAAGGAGAGGGAGCAAGTGGAGCGATTTCTCCGCTTGGAGAATCGACTCATTGCGCAAAATATAAATTTTGGGAATATTAGGGGTCTTTCTAATGAGGCCAAGGAAAATCTCACCCTACGCCGACCGCATTCTGTTGGGCAAGCCATGCGCATCAGCGGGGTGTCTCCGGCCGATGTAGCGGTGCTCTTAGTATATCTTGAGGGGAGGTAGGCCGAGATGGACTGGGGTGAATTCATCGCAGCGCTCGCGCCAATGGGGGTCACTCCCGGCGACCGACAGCGAGAACAACTGCAGCTTTACAGTGAGATGCTACGGGAATACAATGAACGCTTCAATTTGACTGCGATTGTTCTAGAGAGCGAGGTCTGGCGCAAGCATTTTTTGGATAGTCTGTCGGCCTTGCTCGTTTTGCCACACCGGGCGAGGGGGATAGATATTGGCAGTGGGGCAGGTTTTCCGGGCATACCTCTAGCCATAATCTGTGAGGAGATGCACTTCTTGTTGCTCGACAGTCTCAAAAAGCGTGTTGGCTTCTTGCAGGAAGTTATTACCAAGGTCGGTTTGGAGACAAGGGTGAGTGCTTTGCACGGGCGGGCCGAAGATGTGGCGCGGCAAAGCCTCTACCGGGAGAAGTTTGATTTTGCCATTTCGCGCGGGGTGGCTAAATTGGTAGTATTATGCGAATTGTCCCTGCCCTTCGTCCGGGAGGGAGGGTTTTTTGTGGCGATGAAGGGGCCGCGCGCACCCTTAGAAATAGAGGAAGCAAAGCATGCGGTAAGCCTGCTCGGAGGTGGGAAGATGAGTATGGTGGCCTGGTGTTTGCCTGGGGGCGAGGAGGAGCGCTTGCTGGTGGTTGTCCCAAAGATTGGCAGTACCCCGCTATCCTTCCCGCGGCAGGCCGGATTGCCGGAAAAAAAGCCACTGCTATAGGCGATGCGGAGAAGGAAGGAATTTTGCGGTAGCGAATTATAAGCCGTAGAGTGTAATGACAAAGGAGTGGGATGCGGCGATGAGGTGGTTTGGTGGCGGTAACCTTGAGCGGGTCATAGAGCTTAAGGTGGACGACGTGAAGCCTAACCCATATCAGCCTCGCAAAACCTTTACCGAAGAGGGTTTGGCTGAACTGCGGGACTCGATACTGCAAGTCGGAATTATACAACCGGTGGTGGTGCGGAGGATTGGCCAGGGTTATGAATTGGTCGCGGGGGAGAGGCGCCTGCGGGCCGCCAAGGGGGCTGGGTTAGCCACTGTTCCTGCGGTGGTGCGGCAATACACCGATCAGGAGGTCGCCCAGGCCACTCTCATTGAGAATATTCAGCGCGAGGACTTAAATGTCTTGGAGGAGGCGCTCGCGTATGACCAGCTGCTCTCTGAGTTCCAGATCACACAGGAAGAGCTAGCCAAAAGGGTGGGCAAGAGCCAGTCCACCATCGCCAATAAGCGTCGTTTGCTCCGCTTATCCGGTGAAGTTAAGGAGATGCTCGCTTCCGGTGCGGTCAATGAGAGGCAGGCGCGCGCTCTGCTCAAAATTGAGGATGTAGCATTACAGACAGAGGTGGCCCTGCAAGTTGTGCGGGCCGATATGACCGTCCGTCAAGTGGAAGAGGCCGTGGAGCGGTGCCTTGGTGGTGAAGGGCTTGAGGCCGCCGTCTTGGCCTCCACGGTGAAGCCTTTGCGCAAGTTCTTGGTACGTGACGTGCGTATTTTTGTCAACACGGTGCGGGACGCAGTCGACCTGATGAAGCGCAATGGCGTCGAGGCTTCTGTGGCGGAGATAGATGAGGAAGGGTATTATGAGGTGGTAGTGCGCATCGTCAAGCGCAGGTGAGGCGGGCGGGCGATGCTCTACCCCCGAAGTAGTTTATTGAGGTGAAGAAGGTAATGCCAGCAAAAGTAGTAGCCATTGTCAATCAAAAAGGCGGTGTGGGGAAGACCACGACCGCCGTTAACTTAGGCGCGGGGCTTGCGGAAATTGGGCAGCGAGTGTTGTTAGTGGACATAGATCCTCAGGGTAATGCGACTTCGGGACTGGGGATTAATCGTCGGCGCATCAAAAAGTGCATCTACAATGTCCTGATTGACGGCTTGCCCATGGATGCGGTCATTTTGCCTACCGGGAATGAGGGCCTTGATCTTGCGCCCGCCACCATCCAATTGGCAGGAGCCGAGGTGGAGTTAGTCTTGGCCATGCAGCGGGAAATAAAACTGCGGGAGGCCTTGCTTCCGATCCTTACTAGTTATGATTATATCCTCATCGACTGCCCACCCTCCCTCGGACTACTCACATTGAACTCGTTGACGGCGGCCTCCGGCGTGCTTATCCCTGTGCAATGCGAATACTACGCCCTCGAGGGGCTCAGCCAACTGATGAGCACGGTGACCTTGGTCCAGCGCCATCTCAATCCCAACCTCGTGGTGACGGGGGCCCTACTGACCATGTATGATTCCCGCACGAATTTAGCGGCACAGGTGGTCGAAGAGGTTAAGTCATTTTTCAAGGAGAGAGTCTTTGTGGCGATTGTGCCCCGCAATGTCCGTTTGAGCGAGGCCCCCAGCCACGGTCAACCGATCATGACCTATGACCCACGTTCCAAGGGGAGCGAGGTCTATAGGGAATTGGCGAAAGAGGTGCTGGAGCGTGCTTAAGCAGCGTTTAGGAAAGGGCTTACAGGCCTTGATTACCGACATGGAGTCCGCTGCCAATGAGGGTGTATTGCAGATTGCCCTCGAGCGCATTTTGCCCAATCCTCATCAGCCGCGGAAGATTTTTGCCGATGAGGAGTTAAAAGAGTTAGCCGATTCCATTCGTCAACATGGTGTCATCCAGCCCATCACGGTCCGGTTGAGGGGCGATGTTTACGAATTGGTGGTGGGTGAGCGGCGGCTGCGGGCCTCTAGGCTGGCTGGTTTGCGCGAGATTCCCGCCTTGGTCAGGGAGATGACCGATTTAGAGAGCGCGGAAATAGCCATTATTGAAAATTTACAGCGAGAGGACCTTAACCCACTCGAGGAGGCCGCAGCTTTTAACCACCTTTTAGCTGAACTCGGCTATACGCAGGAGAAGATAGCTATTCGCCTCGGCAAGAGCCGCTCCCATGTGGCCAACACCCTGCGTTTATTGGCACTGCCCCAGCTGGCAGCGGACCTTATGTTAAAGGGGCAACTGAGCGCCGGACAGGCGAGGGCAGTTTTGGCTGTTCCAGAGCATCTCCGCGAGTCCTTCGCCTTGCGCATTGCCAGCCAGGGATTGACCGTTCGGGAAGCGGAAAAGGCTGCTCATCGCCTGCAAAATGTTTCACGTGAAACAACAGCCTCGAAAACAAGGAGCGTGCTCTCGCTGGAGTACCGCGAGGCGGAGGGCCGTCTGCGGGACTGCCTGCAAACCAAGGTGGAACTCAAACACCAAGGACCGGGGGGCACTATAGAAATCGCCTATCATAACTCCGAGGAATTGGAGCGCTTAATGGAGCTAATGCTCAGGCAGGGGAGTTAGTATGAAGAAGCAGGTCTACTTGGATAATGCGGCCACCACTTGGCCGAAGCCTTTTTCGGTGGGTGAGGCCATGGCTGCCTTCCTCCGCGATGGTGCCGCCAATCCAGGTCGCGGGGGTCACAGCCTGTCCTTGGCGGCCGGCAGGTCCGTCTTCGCCTGCCGCCAGCAACTGGCGGCACTACTCGGGGTGAAAGATGCCTCACGGCTGGTGTTCACCGCCAATGCCACGCAGGCTTTGAATATAGCCTTGTTGGGAGTGCTTCGCCCCGGGGATCACTGTATTACCACCTCTATGGAGCACAATGCTGTAGTTCGTCCCTTGCACCACTTAGCGCAGCAGGGGGTTGAAGTGACCGTGGTGCCGGGTACCAGCGATGGTTCAGTGGAGACCGCGTTAGTGGCAGCGGCCATTCGTCCCAACACCCGTCTAATCGCCATGACCCATGCCTCGAATGTTTGCGGCACGCTCTTGCCCATAGCGGAGATCGGCGCGGTGGCGAGGCAGGCAAAATTGCTCTTGCTCGTTGATGCTGCCCAGACGGCGGGGGTCTTCCCCATAGACGTCGAGCAGATGGGGATAGACATGTTGGCGGTGCCCAGCCACAAATCGCTCCTTGGTCCGCCCGGTCTCGGGGCACTCTTTGTGGGGCCGCGGGTCCTCCATATTGCCCCGCTTGTTTACGGTGGGACAGGGAGTTTTTCTGCCGAGGCCGAGATGCCGCAAGTTTTTCCCGACCGCCTGGAGGCTGGCACCTTAAATACGGTCGGGATTGTAGGGCTGGCAGCGGGGCTGGACTACCTCGCCACGCGGGGCATGCCCGATATCTATCGCCACGAGAGTGGCTTAATCCGGCAGTTGCGTAGTGGCCTAGAAAGCATAGCCAAGGTGAGGCTCTATGGTCAGTCCCTAGGTGCCCCCATCGTGGCCTTCAACATTCTGGACATGGGTTCGACGGAAGTGGCTCATATTCTGGATGGAGAATTTGGCATAGCCACTCGGGCAGGTCTACACTGCGCCCCCCTCGCTCACCAGACGCTGGGCACAAGCAAGCAGGGCGTGGTAAGGGTTAGCCCCGGACCATTTTCCACCGAAAATGACATCGATTTGCTTCTGGAGGCAGTTTTAGAGATAGCGCGGGTGAGTTAGGAATGTTGGGAACAATAGTCAATGCTCTGGCCATTGCCGTGGGAGCTCTGCTCGGGCTGGTATTACGCGGGGGCATTAGCGAAAAGAGTAAGGAGACAGTGCTGCATGGCCTAGGTTTGGCAGTTATGCTCATTGGTCTGACTAAGGCACTAGAGACGGGTAACCCGCTGATTGTCATCGGCAGCCTCGTCCTCGGAGGACTGACCGGTGAGTGGCTCGACATAGAAGGGCGACTGTACAGTCTCGCCCAGGCGCTGGAGAAAAGGTTTATGCGGGGCGAGAGTCAAATAGGGCAAGCTTTTGTCACTACCAGCCTCATTTACTGTGTTGGGGCGATGGCGATAACGGGAAGCCTTGAAAGCGGTTTGACCGGCAACCATGCCACTCTCTTCGCCAAGGCAATGCTTGATGGGGTGTCGGCGATAGTGTTTGCCTCCACCATGGGTGTGGGGGTAGTCTTCTCTGCTGTTGCGGTCTTTTTCTACCAAGGGGGCATAACCTTGCTCGCCGGCACGATTGCACAGTGGTTGACCGCCGCTGCGATTCGCGAAATGTCGGCCACAGGGGGCCTCCTCATTTTAGCCATTGGCATCAATATTCTGGAGCTCAAGAAAATACGCCTGGGCAATCTTTTGCCGGCCATGTTCTATGCGGTGGTATTGACGCAGCTGTTTTAGATGGTAGAGCAATAGATGATGGCGGGATTTTTTGGTATACTAATAATGGGACAATTATAGAAAGAGGGTGCAGTATGCCAAATTTTGCCAATCCATTCCAAGGGAATGTCAACAGGAAAATTACCAAGGAGGAGCTCATCCAGGCCATCCGTCTCAACATCGCCGGCGAACTAGAAGCGATATTTGTCTATGACGCCCATGTGCTAGCCACCGACGACCCTGTAGCTAAAAAGGTGATAGGTGACATTAGGGATGAAGAGAAAGTCCATGTAGGCGAATTGATGGCCCTCTTGCGCTACTTAGACCCCGAGGAAGCCGAGCACTTTGCCGAGGGCGAAGGCGAAGTCAGAGCAATGTTAACGGCCCTGGGGATGCCAACCAATAATCGTCCAACCATCGGCAGCCTAAAAAAAGAGTAGGGAGGTGTAGGGGATGGAATTCTTACTGCGCAAGGATGCTCCTTTCACCCCGGAGCAATGGGAGAAAATAGACGAAACAGTGGTTAAAATCGCCCGCCAAGTGCTCGTGGGGAGGCGTTTTATCAGCCTTTACGGACCGCTGGGGGCGGGGGTGCAGAGCATCAACGTAGATACTTTCACAGCCACAAACTGTGGGCAGATAGATTTTTTCGGCGAAGACGAATGCGGCCCCTTAGCCGTTCGGAGCCGCTGTTTTGTCGAGATACCCATGGTTTACAAGGATTTAAAAATCGCTTGGCGAGACCTAGAACATAGCAATCAGTATGGGTTGCCATTAGACTTGTCCAGTCTAATCGGCGCGGCTGCCATCTGCGCCAAGAAGGAAGACGAGCTCATTTTTCTCGGCAACCCAGAGCTTGGTTATGAGGGGCTTTTGACGGCAGCGGGAGTGTGCCGCATTGCCAAGGGAAACTGGAGCGAGGGAGAAAGCGCTTTTCTCGATGTAGCCCAGGGGATTGAATTATTGGTTGGGCAGGGCCTAGTCAGCAACTTCGCCTTGGTGGTCAGCCCTGATCTGTATCGGCAGATGCAGAGAGTACAGCCCCATACCGGGCTCTTGGAGTCGGAGCGCGTCGGGAAGCTCGTGGAGGGGCATTTGTTCCAAAGCGCGGTGCTAGGCACAAACAGTGCCGTTTTAGTCTGCAGTGAGGCGCAAAACATGGACCTTGTCATCGGACAGGACATGATTACCGGCTACCTCGGCCCGGATAGACTCAACCACACCCTCAGAGTGCTCGAGACGGCCCTCTTGAGGATCAAAAGAAAAGACGCCATCGTGGTCTTCGGCTAAAGAAGGCGCCTCGCAAAAAAGCGAGGCGCCTTCTTTATTTTGTTAATTGAACAGTTAAATTACCGCCTTATATACCAAGCTTCGCTAAACCAAGCACCGATGGGCCCCCACTGTACTCCCTGCACGCGATTGGCGATCGCCGTGACCACCGTGCGTTGGAAGATCCAAATATAGGGTAGCTCGTGATTCAAAATGCGGTCAAGCTCATGGTAGAGGCGCCGTCTTTCGGCGAGATCCATGGTGGCGCGTCCAGCCTCTATCAGTCTGTCGGCCTCGGCATTACGGAACTGGCCGCGGTTAAACCCTGGCACAACGCCGGCTGGATTTCTCACCGCTTGGGAGGAGTGGAAGAAGGAAAAACCACTAGGGTCAAGCCCAAGAGCCCAACCGATGAGCACCATGTCATACTCCACCCGACTAAAACGGGCGAGCATCACGGACCACTCGAGGATTTCGGTCACCAGTTCTACCCCGATGCGCTTCCAGTAGCTTTCGGCGAGGGCGGCGATATCGGCACGGATGGCATTCCCCGCATTGGTCATGAGGCGCAAGGTCAAACGCTGGCCGTCCTTCATGCGCACTCCATCACGGCTACCCGCCGGCACGCGCCATCCGGCGGCATCGAGCATCTGACGCGCTCGCACCGCACTGTGAGTGTAGGGGTTCAGTCCCTCGGCCCCGGTAGCCCAAGAAGTCGGCACTTGGTGAGCGTGGATGACCTGCCCTCGCCGGTCGAGGACAGTGTCGACCAAGGCCCGACGGTCAAGTCCCACTACCAGGGCCTCGCGCACGCGGCGGTCACTGAGGATGGGATGCTCAAGGTTGAAGCTCACATAGTCATAACCGTGGCTTGGTACCTCTCTAAAGTAGGCACGCTGAGCATGTTCGCGCATGATGCGGTCAATGTGGTCAGTGAGCAGCGCGCCAAACCAGTCAATGTCGCCATTTTCCCAAGCAGCCTGCATGACATTGATATCCGGGTAGGTGCGGGTGATAACGCTCTGAATGTAGGGCCTCCCTCCGCCTTGGAAGAAGTCTGGGTTGCGGGTCAGCTCCACGAATTGTCCGGATACCCAGCGGGTAAAAAGGTAGGGGCCGTTCCCCATGGGCGCACGGCTCGTGGGGTGGGCACGGTGCTCCCGCACCGGTACATGGCCTAAGATGTGGTGTGGAATCAACCCCAGGCCGATGTTAAATAAGAAGGCGGAGTCAATCTGTCGCATTCTAAAATCGACAATATGGTCGCTGACCGCGATGATCTCTTGCACATGAATTACCGCCGGACGGCGAGGGCCGTCGTATTCGGCATGCGCTATGGTGTCGAAGGTGAATTTTACGTCGCGAGCGGTCACCGGGGTGCCGTCATGCCACCTGACGTTCGGGTTCAACCAAAAACGCCAAATCAGCGCTGTTTGATCCCATGTCCAGCGATCGGCGATGGCATTCATGGGCTGGAGGTTTACATCGCTCCGCACTAAGCCCCAGGTGGTGCGTCCGTGAATGGCCGCCGAGGCGGTGTCTGTGGAGAGGATGGGGTTTAAGATCACCGGGTCAGCAATAGATCCGAGCGCTAGGGTGCCACCAACGGGTGGAGGCACGTAGGGGGTGTGAGTAATAGTGACGGTTGGGGGGGCGTCCTGCCAAGCGACCTCGGCACCAAGGGCCTCAGCCACGAAGCGCAGAGGAACCATGGTGCGACCTTCGACAATGACCGGCGGAACTGCCAGTTGCACCGGCGGCCCGTTGACCCAGGCGGTGGTGCTGCCGATGGTAAGGACTATGGCGCGTTCGCGCCGGTAGGCGGTAACAGTGCTGGTGGCCTGGTCCCAGTGTACTCTGGCCCCTAGCGCTTCAAAGATAGCGCGCATAGGAACGAGCGTGCGACCGTTTTGAATGACCGGTGCGACTTCTAAGACTAAGGGGCTTGCGTTAATGAGTACGCGTATCGGCCCCTGGGCAACAACTGGCGGGATGCCGATGAACAACGCCGCCAGCAAAGAAAGTATGGAAACGACCAGCAAAACGTGTTTACCCAAAACAAATCCCCCTCCTTCAAATTAAATCCTTCGATGGCAAAAAGAGCCGGTGCCGTGCGATTGCTAGCAACACCTCCTTAGTCCTTGATTACTGCGCAATTTCCAAGTCGCACTACCTATGACTATAGATAAAGTATAGTGCCGTGCAGA